>CAXTDP010000010.1:0-26250 GCA_964242295.1 uncultured Acetobacteraceae bacterium
TTCGCCGGCTCATCCGACTTCTGCTTGTTGTAGGGCAGGGTCTTGTCGTAGCCGCCGGTCTCGCCGAGGTAGGACCGCAGCGGGTAGAGCAGGGCCTCGTCCATCCTGTCGCCGACGGCGATCTCGGACACCACCCCCGTCGCGGGGTCGCGCCGGCGGAACGTCTTGTCGATTGCCAGGGAGACGATGCTCTGCAGATCGGTTGCGAAGCGGATGCTCTCGATGTCGATTGGCACGCCCTCATGGTCGCGCATCCAGACCAGGGCAGGGGTCAGCGCGCCCAGGAGGGCCACGGCGCGCGCCATGAAGACGTGGTTGCCACCCTTGTCGCCACCGTTCGGGTTAGCCTCGATCTGGCTGACCAGGATCTCGCGGATCACGTCCGCATTGCCCCAGGCGAACGGGTTGAAGGTGGCGCTGTCCTTGTTGCCGGACGCCACGAGGAAGTTCAGCGCCAGCACATCGTCCTCGCGCCCGTACATGCGGGCGAGGGCGAGCACGTCGGCATAGAGTCGGTTGTCAGCCTTGCCGTCCACGAAGATGAAGCCGGACCCCCAGGACAGGGCATTGGCGCACAGGCTGACGAGGGCGACCGTCTTGCCGGCGCCGGTCGTGCCGGGGACCGCGACGTGCTGGCGGCCGTCCTCGTTGCTGATCCATAGTTCCTGGCCCGTCTTGTAGTCGCGACCGAGATAGAGGATGCCGGCCGCCATGCGGGGCCGGCGTCCCTTGGGAAGAGGGTGGTTGTAGTCCAGGCGCTTGGCGCCCTTGGGCAGCCGCAGCGGCAGTACGACGCGGCGGGTCAGCACCCAGGCGCCATAGAGCAGGGACACGGGAAACAGGATGTCGATCGTGCCCGGCTCGGCGGCCACGGCGATCGCCGTCATGGCCAGCACGCCGCCGGACGCGGACGATTTGAGGAAGTCGCGGAACTGGACGAAGCCGGTGCGGGTCTCCCGGTAAAGGTCAGCTCCAACCCGCTCGACGTTGGCATCCGGGCCGAGCGTGCGGCGGGCAGTCATGCCAGGCACCCAGGCTGGTGTTGGCAGGCGGCGAACAGAACGTAGGAGTGCTGCCTGGCCGGCTCGTCCGACCGCTGCTGGTCATAGGGCAGCGATGGGTCGTAGCCGCCGGTCTCGGCGAGGTAGCGCCGGAGCGGGAGGGCAAGGTCGTGGGGCATACCGGAGAGGTCAAGCGACCCCCCTTCCTCGGCATGGAGGACGGGCAGGCGCAGGTCCCCGGAGATCATGGCGATGCCGCGAAGGCTGACAGCCTTGCGGAGGTCGGGCTGGCCGGGGGCAAGGCCCTTGGCTTCCCGCGCCCACGCCAGCACCCCCTTGAGACCCTGGACAAGCTGATCGGCACGGGCCTGCCAGACGCTGCAGGCCGGATCGGCTGCGCTGTGCGCCATGGCTAGTTTTCCAGGCCGAACGCGCTGCCGCCGGCCCCCGTGCGGGGCTGGGCCGGTGCTGGGACGACGATGGGCCGCTCGGCAAGCTGCCGCGTCACAGTGGCTGGGATGTCAGCAGACGTGGCCTCCAACTGCGGAGGCTCGTCGAGGCGGGGGAAGGACCGGGCGATGCTGCCGGGCATGATGGGAAGGGCGGCCAATGCGGGCGGTGAAAGGCTGGGCATCCTGGGCGGTGTCAGATCAGCCACGCGCGACGGCTCGCCGGTCAGGTGCGGAATGACGACGTTGCCGACGGCCACGCCGAAGACGGCGGCCAGAGCAAGCGCGAACAGGCGCGGAGCTGGCCCGAGGCCGCCCGTGGGGTTCGTCATCTGCGGCTTCAGAATGGGGGCGGCTGGGTTGATGAACAGCGTAGCGCCGTCACGGATGTGCAGCTCGATCGGCTCCGAGCCGCCCTGAAAAAGATGGAGGATCATGCGAGGTTCTCCGGGGTGGATGTTGCGACCAGGCCAGCCTCGCCGGCCTTCTTGCGAACGACAGCAAGGGATCGGTCGAGTGACGGCAGGAGCAGCGGATGGCCCACGTCGCGCTCGGCCGCCCAATGGTCGCGGGCGCCCGCCGCCTCGATGCGCGGGTTGGGCTGCTCGGCCCGGTTCTGCCCGCCCGGGAAGCCAAGCGAGTGCAGGGCGTACCAGAGCTGCCGATCGACCATCTTCAGGAAGGCGAACTGAGCCGGGGCCAGCACGCCAGCCTGCTTGCGGGCCAGGGTCAGAACCGACATCAGCGCCGGCGCCGTGAAGGCGTGCAGCCCGGCCACGGCCTTGCACGGTGCGACGAGCGCGCGATCCAGCAGGATGCGGTCTGCCTCGGCAACCGCGTCCGAGCCGAAGGCCAGGGGGGCGGGTGGCCCACCCGGTCCGTCACTGGGGTTTATGGGCAGCGACCGCGCCAGGACGCCAAGAAGCTGCAGAGCCTCCTCGCGGCGACGCGCCATGTGCAGCGCGAAGACGGCGAGCATGCAACGGGCTTGCGGCGCCGCCTCGGCAGGCCCCCGCCAGACGGGGCCGAGCTGCAGGCTCAACGCATGAGCTGCCCTTTCCATGTCGAGGCAGCCACCGGCCCCCAGGGCAAACCGCTGGACCCACTCGCTCGCGTGCAGCGCTGGGTCGGAGGGACGGGGCGCTTCGTCCCCGATCTTGGTGAGCTTCAGTCCTCGCCCGACGAAGGCAGCGGCGGACGGGAACACCTCGGATTGGATCTTCATCAGCCAAGGCAGGTTGATGTCACGGGTGAAGCGGGATGGTGCCGCCCGAAGTAGGCAGACCAGGGCGATGGCACCGATGACGCCCGCGGCGGGGTAGCGGAAGAAGTCCCCGACGTTGTGTAGCAGGCGCCAGAGCGCGCCGATCTTGACTGACGACGGATCGGTGCGGGCGACCTGGGCATCAAGGCCGGCATAGCTGCCGGTGAAGTGGGCGATCTGCTGCATCTGCCAGCGCTGCAGCGCCATGACGACCGCGGCGATCTCACCGTGGAACCGCCACCAGGCGAAGCAGCAGCCGGCAACGATGAAGAACAGGATGACGCCCCAGAGCATCATCCCTTCCTCGACCGACCGCGAGTTGCCGCGCTGATTGGAATAGGACACCGGCTAGTTCCCCCGTGCCATGGTGGACGTGCTGACTGGCATGACGGTGGCCGGCGGCGTCGGCCTGGGACGGGTGCCCGCCTGGAAGCGGAGGGCCTGCGTCAGCACCTTGCGAAGGTACACGGTCGTATGTTCGGGGGCGTGGGAATGGTAGTAGCCAACCCCGGTCCAGAAGTCGCCGCGCGCCTCGTCGAGGCCGCGGCGCAAGATCCACGAACCCGCCTCGATGTTGGCGCAGAAGTTGTCGCGCAGCGCCAGGAAGCTCACCTGGACCGTAGAGTGCCAGTGCCTCGCCAGATCAGACAACCAGATTTCGTTGACCTGCATCGGCCCAATATCGACGGTGCTGTTGCTGTTGCCGCTCACCCGGCCAAGCTGTCCCCCCTCGACGTTAAGCAGGATGACGATGACGGCGGGCGGCACGCGGTAGGCGGTCGCCGCGGCCAGGATGCACCGCTCGATTACCCGGCCCGCCGTGCCAGGCTGGCTGACGGGGATGCCAACCGGCACGGAGGAATCGCGGTACTGCGATGCGCCGGCGCCGCCGGCCAGCAGCGTCGAGCCGAGCAGCGGCCCGGCCATGTACAGGGAGCGCATCATGGCCGGATGCTTCTCTGGACCGGAGAGGGGCCGCTTGCGGCGGCGAGGGTCGCAGCGCCCTGCTTGGCCCGGCGCATCCTCTCGGTCGCCGCCTTCCAGTTGTGGTTCAGGTCGTTGACCAGCAGCATTTTCGGCCGCTCGGCCTGGGCAATCGCCTCCATCATGCTGAGCATGACCGGCACGACCGGGCCAGGTGCGATGCCCGCCGTGCGCAGGCCGAGTAGCGCGCTGGGATCGGGCACCTGGGTGATGCCGAGCCGGCGGCCCGTCGCCTCGCGCCAGACGGTATCGCCGGCGGCCAGGAACAGCGGAAGCAGCCCAGCCGGGGATGCGGCCAGCTCGGGGCTGACATCCTGCAACTCGCCGGATTGCAGGTCGGCGATGACCACCGGCTTGCCGCCGCCTTGCAGCAGCGCCTGCAGCACCGCGCTGACCTTCGCCACGTCGATCGGGCGCGTGCTCATGCGTATCTCCGCTTCTTCCAGGACGGGATGGCAGGCCTGATGCGGCCGACCAGCAGGCGGCGGATCGTGCGGCGGCCGGCCGGGAAGGTCAGGCCGAACCATTCGAGGACGGTAAACAGCGCGATACCGGCCCCGGCCAGGTAGAGCGTGCCCAGGCGCCAGTGCAGCATGAAGATCATCACCGGGATCAGCGCGCGGGCGTCCACGACGTAGATGCGGACCGGCATCATGGTGTTACGCCACATAGCCCCACTCCTTCAGGCGCGCGTGCGCCTCCTCCTCGGTGATGCGGCCCTCGGCCAGGGCCTTGCGGGTGGCGGCGCCGAACGACTGGCCGTGCTCGCCCGCGTCCACCAGCTCCTGCGCCAGGGTCGGCCAGCGATCCGAGCTAGTGTCGAGGAAGCGGCGACGCAGGTCGGCGTTGAACACCAGGAACTCGCGCAGCGGGGTGCGCCGGCCATCAGCCGATGGCACCAGCCGCTGGTTGACGATCAGGCGCAGCGACTGCGCCAAGGCGACGGTCAGCGCCGTGCGCGCGGCGACCGGGCAGAGGCTGACCACCCGCTGCATGGTCTCGGCGACCCGGCCGGCGTGGATGGTCGTGTAAACCGCGTGCGACGTGATCGCCGCATCGACCGCGGCGGTGATGGTGTCGCCGTCGCGGCACTCGCCGACGATGATGACATCCGGTGCGCGGCGCATGGCGTTGCGGATGGCGGCCGGAAAGGACGGCAGGTGGCGCGGTATCTCGCTTTGCGAGATCATCGCCGAGACGCCCTTGATGTCGTCGAACACGAACTCGGTCGGGGACGAGTAGTCCAGCAGGGCGCGGTGGCTGTGCGGGTCCTCCAACATGTCGCGGGTCATCGCGGCGAGCAGGGTGCTCTTGCCGTTCCCGGTGCCGCCGGCGACGATGACGATGCCGTCGTCGGGCTTGTATGCGGCCATGATGGCGTCCTCGACGCCAAGGTCGGCCAGCCGAGGCGCCTTGACCGGCAGGGCGCGGGCTGTGACGGCGCCGCCGTCGTTGCCGCCGCTGAAGATGGCCGTGGCGTTGATGCGGAACCGCATGCGCGTGCGCCGGTCCGGCCGGACCTCATAGGACACGTCGAAGTCGCTGCCACCCTTGAGCCTGGCCTGGCCGTCCGCGCCGTAGAGCCGGTTGACCGCCTCTTCCAGCTCGGATTGCGTGAGGCCGCGCGAGGTGGCCTGGCACATCCGGCCATGGAGCTGGATGAAGACCGGCGTGTTGGTCTGCAGCCGGATATCGGACGCGCCCAGCCGGTAGGCCCAGACCAGCAGGCCATCGAGGCTCTCGCGCGTAAACACGGGACCCTCCCCAGGCCAGAAGCCGCGATCACTGTTCTCCCCAGGAGCGAGGGCAACGAGGATTGCCAAGGGCGTGGTATGGTTCATGGGTTCAGCCCCTCGGCCCAAGCGGATCAGCAAACCCAAGTACGTCGCCCGACCTGGGCAGCGCATTTCTCCCGCTGTCAGCGCCATAGCCGCCCGGTGCTGGGATGAACGTCGGCTGCATGCCCTGTGCTGGAGCTTGGGGAGGCAACCGCATCTCCGGCGGGCCGCCGCGCCAGTTGCGCCGGTTCGGGTTGAGGCCGGGCTGGTTGGTGATGGTGATGGTGCGGTCGTTCAGCCGCATCATGTCCCTGCCGCCCTGGACGGCGCGGTTGGCAAACGTCACCCGGGGCTGCTCGACTAGCCCGGCGCGCAGCAGCACGCGGTAGCGCGCCATACCGATGATGTCCCGGTCCAAGCGGCCCAGGTCGGACAGGAAGATCTCGACGGCCTGCCGCTCGCCCTTGGCCCAGCCTTCAGCGACCCACTTGTCCCAGTATCCGGCCTCCTCCTTGGAGCGGGGCCGGAGATCGTCGGGGGGTGGCGTCGGGTTGGTCCAGGCCCGCACCAGGTAGCTGCGCCAGTTGGGCGGGGCGGAGGAAAGCTGCGCCTGGCGGGTGATCTCATAGACACGGCCGGTCTCGCGGGCGACCTGGCCACCATCGCCGAGCGCAAACGCCATCTGGGCTTCCGTGACGATGGGCGGCCGCATGAGCGTCGCGCCTTTTCCGACCGCCACCACGAGGGCGCGGAAGTCATAGGCGGCATCCAGGCGGGTCTCGTAGCGGCGTAGGATCTCGTTGAGGGCAAAGCCCCGCGCCGCCAATCCGCCGCGCGCGCCGAAGGACAACGCAGCCTCGTGCAGCGCCTCGCCGCGCGGCCCGGTGAGACCCTGGCTGGGATTGAAGCCAGGCCGGGCGGCTTGCAGGGACTCCAGTGAGGGTGGCCGTTCCCCGCCGATCACCAGGGGGCTGATGGCGGCGCCGGTGACGGGGTTGTTGAGCGGCGATCCCAGGGTGTGGGCAGCCTCGTCTACCTGGCCGGGCGACGGCAGGCTCGGGAAGGGCGCGTCAGTCAGGGCGGGGTCGGCCGGGCTGGCGGCCAGGGACGGGGCAGGGGCCAGGCAGGCAATGCCGGATAGGGTGCTTCCCGCCACCAGGAGCGAGCGTAGGAGGGCCTTAGACATGGTGCTGCACCTGGACCTGATGATGGTCGGGATCGACGATGACGGTCGCCTGCGTGCCGGCGGCGGCGCCGAGCGCCTTGAACAGGTCGATGATGGGAACGTTGGCGAGGTTGACGGCGACGCTGAGCGGCACGGTCTCCGCAGGCGCCGTCACTACGAGCCGGTAGCCGATCCGGTCGGCCAGGGCCTTGGCGCCGTCGTCGATCGGGCCGAACCACGCGAGGCTTTCGGGGCGCTGCAGCTCCGCCGGCATCACTGGCGTGGCTGGCAGGCGGCTGGCGGCGTTCATGCCGCCAAGGCTCAGCATCGCGCTGTCAACCTGGCCGATGCTCCGCTGCAGCGCCAGCTCGGCGCTGGGCATGCCATAGGCGTCCACGTTCGGGTCGATCTTTGGGGTGGCGCAGGCCGAAAGCAGGCCCGCAAGCCCGATCGCCGCCTGCGGCAACAAACGTCGTCCAATCATCGGTCTGCTCCTCGCTTCTGGTGCGAGGCTACGGACCCGTCTTGCGAACGCGGCTAGACTATCGGCAGGAAAGATTGGAAGGGGGTCAGGGCCTGACCCGGCAGTATCTCAGTTTGAATATCGGCCTCTGACCCTAAGTGGTCTTCCAGCGGTCGGATTGCACGCCTCTGCGGTTGATGTTCAACTCCTCAACATGCCCCGGGAAGCAACATGTCAGTGTGGTCAGCTTGTACTTCGCTGTACTGGGGAACCGGCAGCCATCTCGCTCTGCCACTGCCTCGATTGTCAGCGTCGAACAGGCTCGGTCTTCGGCATCGGGGCCTTCTTCGCCAAGGAGCTGGTCAAGATTGGGGAGGGATCATCGACCCAGTTCCGACGAACGTCTGATAGCGGCGCGGGCGTCACCTCCCACTTCTGCAGCCGGTGTGGATCGACGATCTGGTGGGAGGCTGAACGTCTTCCATTGATGATTGGCGTCGCGGTCGGCGCGTTTGCAGACCCTGACTTCGCTGCGCCGAAGCAGGCCACATGGGACAGCCGACAGCATCGGTGGCTGCACCTTCCAGACGAGATCGTCAGCTACCCGCGAAGCCTTGTGCGAACAGTGTAGTCCGAATGACCGCTTCCCACCCAAGGCGAACCCATGATGTGGCCAACTTCGCACAGAGTGCCTGTCCGTCAAGCCAATCTTGACGGACACTCGGCTACAATGGTCCGCTCACGACCTTTCTCGGACATTCAGCTACTTACGTTTAGTGCTCTAAAGCCGACATCGCAGCACGTCCTGGGGTCCCGCTTGCATCTGTAACGCAAGTTAGAGTGGGTCCATGCAGGGTTTGCTTAAATTACACATCGGCAGTCTTAAGGATATGACAAAGTGAGTGACCCAATAAACCATCATTTCGTACCTCAGCACTTCTTAAGGGCTTGGGCTTCCAATACCGACAAGAGTCTCATCGGCCGATACAGATTTATAGAGAAAATAAAGCGAGTGGTCTTTGACGGAAGGAAGAGTATAGCTCGCGTCGCTTCTTTGGATAATCTATATACGTTAACTGACGGGAAGGACTCTGCTCAGTTCGAGACTAGCGTAATGACGGAAGCACTTGATACGCCGACCTCCCCATTGATTGAAAAAGTGAGAGATCAGGGATTAGCATCGCTAAGCCTTAAAATTCCGGCCTCAGATACACTAAGTGAAGCGGAAATGTTTTTAAGGTATGTAATCGCTTTGGAGACCAGAAATCCTAAGACGATGGCTGTTCTAGGAATGAGTGCCGATGAGATCTCAGCAATGGGAAAGAACGTCGATCCCTCCATTAGCACTAAGTCTCGCGATGAGGTAATCGCCCTAATCCAAAGCGTCAACGTGAACACGCTTATCTCAGGACTTTTAGTCCAAAGCGATGATACCTACAAAAAGTTACTTTCTGCGGCTACGCATGAGTTGAGACTAGACCAAGACCTTCTATTCACATCGAATTATCCAGTCGGCCGGCTTGGAAGCTATGATAAACATTTTCTTGTAGTACTCGCTATATCGCCGAGACACGCTCTTTTTTGGGGCAATAGCCTTTTGCCGTCAGAACTGGCTACTCTCTCCTCTGATAAGCAAGCAAAGGCTGTAAATTTTCTTACGTTAAAACTATCTGATGAAGTCTACTATAAAGACAATTCCGCAATTTCCTTCGTTTCAGAGAACTGGAACTGGAGTTGTGGTCTCGATCTAGTCCAGGAAGTGCTATGTTTTAGCGCCTTTCTGAAGACACTTTAGCTGATTACGTGTATTCGCAAGGGGATCGCTCAGCGGACACATGAAGCTGGCTAGGATTACACGGTGGTGCAGCTCTTGGCTGGCCACTGAAGGATGCACAGCCTAAGTCCGGTGTCCGCTTCCGTTTGCACTGCACTCCAAAGAAGAATGATCGCGGTAGGGACGCGAGTTGCCTCACGCCCCCCGCACAGATCCGGACATGCCCAATTTAGGCATCCGGCTCCTACCTCGGGTGTTTGGCGGCGAACCGCTGATTTGGCCAGGGATGAAGGATCCTTGGTTTCGGAAGGTAGTCATTGGCCAACTTCGTCATGCGATCCCATAGCGTGCCATCTTTCTGACTTCGTCGTCGAAGTGCTCGACGCCATAGCCAGACGATCTGTGCCCTGAAATCCGCCAGTGCCGCGTAGTTGGTCGGCACGGCGTAGTAGGCGAAGACGCCCCTGAGCACCTGCGCCAGCCAGTCCCCTTGCTCCGGGATCGTCTGGTGCATCCGTCGCCGCAGCTCCACCTTGACCTCCGCGAGCTTCGCCCTCACGCGGTCCCGTCGGGTCTTTCGTTTAAGCAGGAAGGACCCGCCGCGACTTCGGCTGCAGATAAGGGTAAACCCGAGGAAGTCGAAAGTCTCCGGCTTGCTGAGCCCGTGCTGGACGCGTCGGGCCGCCGCGTGGCGGCCGAACTCGATCAGGCGGGTCTTGTCCGGATGGAGCGACAGCGCGAACTCCTCGAACCGTTCGCGCATGGCGTCGAGGAAGCGACGAGCGTCGCCCTCGTGCTGGAAGCCGATTACCAAGTCATCGGCGTAGCGCACGATGATCATGTCGCCGGTGGCGTCGCGCCGTCGCCAGCGCTCCGCCCAGAGGTCGAACACATAGTGCAGGTAGATGTTGGCAAGCAGCGGTGATGCCACCGATCCTTGTCCGGTTCCCCTGTCACTGACCGTGACCGCCCCATCTTCCAAGACACCCGCCCGCAGCCATTTCTGGATCAGGCGGATGATGCGCGGATCACCGATCCGGTGCTCGGCGAACCGAACGAGCCAGTCTTGGCTCACCGTGTCGAAGAACGACCGGATGTCGGCGTCCAGGATGTGATTCACCTTACGGGTGGTGATGCCCACCATCAGGGCGTCCAACGCATCATGCGGCCCGCGTCCGGGTCGGAACCCGTAACTGAACCCGAGGAAGTCTTCCTCGTAGATGGCGTTGAGCACCATGACAGTGGCGCCCTGGACGATCTTGTCTTCCAGGGCCGCAATCGCCAATGGCCGTTGCCGTCCGTCCGCCTTCGGGATGTAGGTCCGTCGAGACGGCTGTGGCCTGTAGGCCCCGCGGTGGACACGGCCATGCAGATCCACGAGCCTGCGCTCGAGATCGGCCTCATACTCCTGCCACGTCATGCCATCCACGCCGGGTGCCGCTTTGCGCTTGAGCGCGTAGAACGCCACCTGAAGTGTCTCGACACTGACGTGATGCAGCAGCGCGGTGAACCGCTCCTTCTTCCTGTGCCTCGCGGCGTTCCGCACGCGGTCCAGCGCCTGGGACACGCCTGCCCGAATCTGTGTTCGGAGCGTGCTTTGCTGGCCCACGTTCCCCTTGGTCCCCGCCCTTGGCTCCACCGCCTCCGCTGCCGGTCGCCCGGCTTTGTTCGGCCGCTTCATCGCTACTATGGCGAGGTCTGACTTCTCACCCCCGTGCATCACCGGCTTCGACTCCTCGCCTTCCCGGTGCGGACCAGGGACAGCGAACTGTCCATGGTCGGCGATGAGATCTCCCGGTTCCCGTACAAAGAGCGTCCGTGCATGCCAGGGTCTCCGACCGCGCCGGGTCGTCCGGGTGCTCGCGATGGCGCACCCGTCTGTGTTGCCTTCCGCCAGCAGAACTGCGTCGGCACCCGAATTTCGTGGATTTCGCGGCTCAATGGCTGGCCTGCACGCTCCCCTACCGACGCTTCGACGCCACCCTCACGAGTGACGCCGCACGGCTCAGGGCCGATGTGGGTCGCTACTCCTTCATCGCAGTGGACTTGCACCACACACTCCTTGTCGGTCTCCCGGCGCACTCCGCTCACCACCAAAAGCCGACATTCAAACTGAGACACTACCCCTGACCCCCCTTCGCTGTTTTTAGGAGGTGGGCAGGAGGACAGGCGGGGCAGCTTCAGGCTTGCGCTCCTGGCGCTCCTCCTGCCCATCCCCCTCGTGCCTGCGGAGCACGATGCCCAGGCCGCGTCCGTTGATCAGTTCGTCGGCCAGGTCGTCGATGACCCCGGCCTGCGCCCGACCCTCCTCCTCGCCGTGGCGGAGGCGGTCATCCTTGCGGCGCTGAACCTCCTTCTTGGCGGTCCCGGTCTGGAACACGCGCGATAGCCGGCGCAGCCCTTCCGAGAAGCCGATCCGTTCGTAGAGCCGGTTGCGTAGCGCCACGTCCGTGGGCGTCGTGGACAGCGCCCACAGCTCCACCGGGCCAAGGCTGTTGACCAGCATCTGCTCATACCTCACCTGGTCGGCGTCGATGATGGCCAGGAACGGCGAGCCGGAGCCGTTCTCGTCCGGACCCTTGAGCTTGTGCCTCACTACATCGGCAGCGGCCTCGCTCAGCTGGAACCGGGTGATGATCTCCTCCGCCTCGCTCGCGTCGCCGGCCCCCAGGATAAAGCGGCCCGTGGACTGGCTGACGAGATCGTCGCCGAAGTCCTCCATGCGCTGACTGCTCAACCCAAGCTGCAGGCCATGCTTGCGGCCCTCGCGGCGGTCGAGTTCAACCTGGGCGCGCACAAAACGCCGGCCCTTGGTCCGGTGATACTCGTCATAGTCCAGGCGCTTGGTTGCCTCGTAGATCTCCGTGAAGCGCTTGGCATGGTAGTCGCGCACCAGCTCGGGCACGAACTTCACGTACTTGGGCCGCAGGAAGAAGTTGCGGGCCAGGATGTGCCGGCCCAGCAGGTACATCAGGTCGGTCTGCCGGTCGGCGTCGGCACTGCCGGTCGGGGCCACGGCGTCCAGGTCCAGCACGATCACCCGCGCTGGGCCGAAGTCGAGCCGGGTGGGACGGTTGAGCGTCGCATACTTGCGGATCAGCGCCTTGATGTAGCGCTCGAACAGGTCGCAGGTCTCCTCGGTCGTGGCTGCCTTGACCTTGGAGAACATATCCTTGACCTGCGTGCTGCGCGCCGCCTCGATCAGGTCCTGCAGCAGCGGCACGGCATAGCGTTGCGCTTGCTCGGCCAGCCGGTAGCTGCCGGCGCGGCAGAGGGCATCGACGACCTCCCACCACCAGGCGTCATCCTCCAGGTCGGTCCGCAGGTGGCGCAGGGCCTCATCGACCTCGGGCAGCACGCCGCGCTGGTAGGTCTTCGGACGGATGTTGGGGCCGCTGTCGCCCAGCATCCGGTATGCCTCGTCGATGACGAAGCCGATCAGCTGGTCCATGCCCTCGAAGGGCGCGTCGGCGTCGATCGGCATGGTGGCGAGCGAGAGGAAGTTCTGGATGAAGGCCCGCTCCAGGGGCAGCGGTTCGCGGCAGCCGACCTGGGTGTCGAAGACGTTGACCTCATAGCCGTCCGCCAGCTGCATCGGCACATAGATTGCCTCGTTCCGGCGTTCCGGCGGCAGCGCCTCCACCAGCAGGCGCACGAAGCCTTCCGCCGAGGGGCCGATGTCTAGCTTGCCGATCAGGGGCATCTTGGCACCGGACGGGCCGAGCGAGGCGTAGGACAGGCAGAGCGCCAGCAGGATCGAGTTGGCGAGCATCGACTTGCCATAGCCGGGAGGCGCCTGGAACAGGTCCACGATCATGGTGCGCTTCGATCCCGCGGGATCGTAGGGCCACATCTTGCCGTCTGGCGTCCGGAACAGGGCCGAGCCGGTGTCCCACGGCGACGCCGGGCGGCCGAAGGGCATCATGCGGAGCGCCTCGCCCAGTGGCGCGGCAGCAGCGGGGGCCGTCGAGGCGACCGCCAGGCCGAGGGCGCTGCTCATCACGCCGTCGAGTGGGTCGCCGGCGATGGACGCCACGCTGCAGTTGCCCCAGCCCTCGATGCGCTGCCGGAGGGTGGCAGCCTGCCGGCGCAGCTTGCCGGTTTCCCCTTCCGGCGCCCAGGTGGCGAACGACGCGCGGAGCCTGACCGAAATGTCGTCGTTGTTCTGGCGCATCTGGGCCAGCCCCTCGAAGGCGTTGTAGATCTGCCGGTTGGACGGCACGAAGGCCAGGAGCGTCGCGACGGCCTTCTTCAAGGCCATCATGTTCCGGCCGCCCCCCTCGATCAGCATCGACATGCGCCAGGGGACGTGGGTGGCGTTGAGACGGGCGGCGATCTCCGCGAAGGGCCGCGGGTCCTCCGGCCCAAGCGTCATGTCGGCCGAGGCCCACTCGTGCGCGCCGATGGAGACCCGCGACTGGCCGTGCGTCTGTGCATCGGCAAAGAACATCTGCTCCGACATCGGCGGCCACAGCGCCAGGCCGGCGTCGCCCTTCCCGGGTGCGCCGTCCGGCATGCGTGACATCGGCACTTGGCCGGGCAGCATCGGCCGCCAGTCGCTGGTGGCCGTCTCGGGATAGACCGCCTCCCGCGCCGCGACGAGCGCATCGCCCGGCGTCATGGCCTGCGCGGCAATCCCCTGGTTCCGGAAGGCGGATACGATGCGGTGGACGAAGGCGGCGTGCCGCGCCGAGAGGATCTCGTTCTCGCGGAATGGGCTCATGGCGTCGCCGATGGCGGGCGCATTCGCGGTCAGCTTCCGGGTCTCCTCGGCGGCCTGCTTGCTCTCCTCACGGGTCAGCAGGGAGGGCTTGGACCAAAGGACGAAGTAGCAGGCTTCCCAGCGCATGATCCGTGGCCACAGCCGTTCGCGCTCGGCGAAGATGTCGGCCAGGTGCAGGCGCAGCTCGCGCGCGATCTTGCGGTTGCCGCGCGTGTGCCGCTCGATCTCCGCGGCCGACAAGCTGGGGTCGCAGGAATACCAAGCCTGGATGGCATGCCCGGGGTTCTCCAGCGAGCCGGACATCTCCAGCCGCAGGCCGTTGGCAATCGCTTCCACGTCGGCGCGCAGGGTCATGCGGCGCAGCCCATGTACCTTGACGAAGGTGACGCGCTCGCCACGACGGCCGACCAGGGTGTCGCCGTCCACGGTATCGAGGTCGCAGAACGAGCTGACCGGCTGCTTCAGCATGAGCGAGAGCGCGGCGAAACCTTTGGCGATGCTGCCGAACATGGGCGTCTCCGATCTAGGACGAGGAAGAGGTGGCCCGCTTCGCCCAGGCGGCGAGCTGGGCGGGGTAGAGGTCCTGGCCCTGCCGCAGGCGCTGGCCGCGGTGCAGCAGCCGCAGGCCGCCCAGCAGCTTGCCGCGCCGTAGGTAGTCGCCCGACGTCATGGCCGCGAGGGCATGGGCGAGGTCGCGGGGCTGGTGGCTGTCGATGACGCGGGATGCCGCGGCCTTGCGGGCGTCGAGGGACACGTAGGCACGCCAGGCCGCGAGCAGCTCAGGTTCATCCGGCATGTGCCGGGTCGTGAGCGTGGTGTCCGCGTCGTTCGCGTGCAGGATCAGGTGGATGCCGCGGACAAGAACATTGAGCACGGGCTGCTCCACCTCCGGCAGCCAGATAACGTGCATGTCGCTGTTGGCATTGGGGGTGCCGATGTGCTGCACGCCGTGGCACAGCGGGCACGACGCCGCCAGGTTGGTGGGGGTCCAGTGCTCATGGTCGTCGTCGAGGTGGAACACATCCTGCCAGCCCCCGGCCGGGAGGCCGCAGAACCGGCAGGTGTGGTGGTCGCGTTGCAGGACGGTCTCGCATAGGCCCTGCCGCCCGGCCTCAGGTGCATCGGCAAGGCGTGCCGAGGCGTGGGCAGAAGGCACGAGCGGCAGGAGGACCATGATCCCGCTCCGCCTTACTGGAACGTCATCTTCGCGGCGGTGCCGGTGTTCGACGGCCCGGCGCCGGCCATGGTCTGGGAGGCGAAGGTGGCGAACAGGCTGGCGGTGAGGAAGGCGCCGCCGGCCAGCAGGGACACTAGGCCGTAGCCGAAGCGGGACTGACCGTTCGGGTTCTTCGAGTGCTGCCAGATGGTGTAAACGCCGGCAAGCATCGCAGCGCCGCCCATCAGGTAGCCCAGGATGGTCAGGACGTAGCCGCCGCCGTTGGTCAGGTCGGTCGAGGCGGCCTGCATACGGCCGCCCAGGGTGTTGGTGGCCTGGGCGAAGGCATGTCCTGCCAGGAAGACGGCCGGTGCGGCGAGTGCCGCGGCCCGGCTCAGCGTGCGGGGCAGGCGGACCGGCAAGGTAGTGAGGCGAATGAGAGTGCGGTTCACGGGGCGGCTCCTTTGCAGGTGAGAGGGATCGTTCCCTCCCCGCCAGGATCACCGCCAGGCTTGCGAACGCAGCGCAGAAATTTGGAGAAGGCTGGACGCCGGCAGGATCACGCGAAGTAGCCCATGACCACCGTGGCGATGGAGAGCACGTTCATGACGGCGATGCCGAACACCATTTGCACGATGGGCTTGCTCGCACCGTGCTGCCGGTTGCCTTGCATGACGTGGTGCAGCCCGATCAGGCCGAACAGCACGACCAGCGCGCCATACGCCTGGAAGAACAGCTCGAAGGCGGTGATGATGTTCAGCAGCGTGTCCTCGGGCGTCGCGCCCAGCATGGCGGCGGTATCGACTGTGGGCGCGGTGTAGGACGTGAGATTGCTCGACAGTGAGGTGCTGACGCCACCGCCGAAGGTGTTGTTGGCGAAATTCAACAGGCGGTCGTAGGACAGCAGCGCCGCCGAGGTGAAGAACGCGACGAACGGCATCCAGGGGTGCCGGGGGGAGCGGGACGGGTTGAGCCATTGCCAGAAGCCGTAGATGGAGGCGATCAGCAGGCCGCCGCCCATCACGTAGCAGATGAGTGGGATCAGGATGGCGATGGCTTGGCCGAAGTCGGCTGCGAGGTTGACGAAGCCCTGCATGGTCGCGTCCTTTGCTACTGGATCAAGCCGCCATCGGTCAGCACCACCCAGCTTGTGCCACGCTGGGAGATCGTCTTGATGCGGCCGAGGCCAGGCACCTGATCCCCCAGGCCCAGGTAGAGCACGGGAGCTTCGCCTGCCGCCGGGGTGAGGACGTTCAGGACGGCGAGGCCAGGCGATGCGCCCTGGATGCGGAAGTCCTTGACCGTGCGGGTGCTGGAAACGTGTGCCGGGGCCGGAGCGGGAGCCGGGGAGGACACGGGACCAACAGCCTGGCGGGTGGCAGGCATGGTGCGGGAGGAGGCACCTGGTTGAGCCGTGCTGAGCGGATGCGTTGCGCCGCCAGCCTTGGCGGACTCTGCCAGGACGGTGCCGGCTTCCGAGAGGGTCAGCCGGCTATCGAACTCGGTTGTCCGCGCCTCAAGCTGCTGCTTGAGGTCGGCAACGGTCTCACTGAGCTGGGCAACGGTCAGGCGGGTGTCCTTGAGCTGCGCCCCAAGCTCGCGCACCAGCCCCACGGCATCGACCTGCTGCTTCGGCGACATGGGGTCAGCGCGCAAATCGATCGCGGTCTGGATGGCATCGCGTGGCTTCGGCGGGGTTACTGGAGCCGAAACTGGAGACGGCGGTGCCGCGCTGGCCACACTGGCGACGGCTGTGGGGGCCGGAACGGGAATGGCGGGCGTCGTGAGGTTGGCTACTGCAACCGCCGCCGGTGGGGCAGGGGGCGTGACCGTGGTGCCGACCTCCCCAGGAACCGAGGATGAGGAACTGGCATCAGTAGGCTTACTCGTCGGTCGTGCAATCGGCCTTGCCCCAACCTCCGATGGCCCGCTGGCATTCTTGAAGGCTGCGAAGTCGGTCATATCAGGCGAGAGGGAGGGTACCGCCGGGATTGGTGCCATGGCGCGGGCGGGGGGTGGTGCTGCGGTCTGCTTGACCGCAGGAACTGCTGGTCCGCCGACTTCCGCGATGGTGGCCGGCATGGTCGCCACTCCGGCAGGCATGCCCCCACTCGCGCTGACCGCTGGAGCCAGCGATGCCGGAAGGGGCAGGTTTACCATGCCGTGCCGCTGCAACCACAGCACGCTCCCAGTACCGGCAAGCAGCACGACGAAGGCGGCCGTGCCAAGAAGCCACCTGCGGCGCGACGGCTGGGCCTTGGCTGCATCGGCAGCCGCTTGGGCGCCGTCAGCGGAAGGTTGATCGACGGAACCGTCGTCCTGATGCTCCAGGGTGGGCGGCAGCGCGTCATCATGGGATTCAAGATGCGGCAAGGTCCCCCGCTCGCCTGGAAGGCGAATGGGAGACCCCAGGGGAGAGCCGACGCCATCGAGGTCCGGCGTGCTCGTGATGTGCGTGTCCATGAACAGCTACCTGCTGGGTTGGAGAGAACTCTCCCAGCAGGATCGACGCCCGCGTTGCGAACGCCGAAGGCTTATTTACTGGCGCGTGGTGGCGATCAGCGGCGCCAGGAACACGACACCGACATTCACGTTGGCCTCCATCGAGACAGTCGGGCCTTTCGGCGCGGCATCATGGAGGATGGCCCCGAGCTGGGCGCCAGCCACGCCGGCACCGACACCGACCTGCTGACCGAGGTTGAGCCGCTGGACACTGGTGATGCCACCGAACGGACTGACCACGGATTGGCTGTTGGACTGTGCGAAGGCTTGTCCCAACCCTGCCACGAAGGCGGCGGCAACCGGGAGGACGAACCGGCTGACATAATGCTGATCGACGTTGGAGGCGACGGCGGTCTCCATAGTGTCCGGGGCGATCACCAGGGCGTCGATTGCCTGCTGCGTGCCGTCCTGCAGCGTGATGTTGTTGAGCTTCACCACCAGGCGGTCCTCACGTCGCTCGAATGAGCCGGTCATGCGGTCGCCTGCAATCGGGCCGGACAGGGCTTCGACGATGACGGGACCACCTTGGTCGGAACTGGCAGCCAGGACAGTGCGGCCATAGACGCCACGGCCCGCCGGCATCAGCACCTGGCCGGACGCCCGGCCACCAATGCGAGGGGCATTCGGCACGGGTTGCGCCGCTGCGGCGTTCTGCACGCCATCGGTGGCATTGGCGTTGCTTCGCCCTTTCCCTCCGCCGCCCTCCGATCCCGTCTCGTCGGACTTGAGGATCACCTCGGTCGCCTGCGCCTTGCCGTTCCAGCCGCTCAGGAGCGAGGCGATCGCCACCTGGTATGCCTTGATCTGGTTCTCGTCGGGCTTGGGCGGCGGCGGCGGGGCCTGCGAGGTCTTGACGTCAGGGGCCATGAAGGGATTGGGCACGGGGCGGGCGGCTGTAACAACAGGTGCTGCAACCGGCGGGGAGCCGACGCCGGTTTCGGGAGTGCGGGGCGCAAAAGCCACGACTGGCGGAGCTGGCGGCACAGAGACTGCCGTGTCGCTCCCGGGCATGGTGGCGACCGAGCTTTGCCCATCTGCAGCAGCCTGTGCTGCAATGGCCTTGTCATGACGGTTGGCCAGCTCGGTGTAGGCTGGCGTGGTGTGACGCCCGCCAGGCAGGGGATCGACCTTGGGCGCCTGGGCAACCATGGATGCTTTTTCCACCTGGTCGCTTCGCGCCCAGATCAGGCCAATGATGCCAAGCCCTGCCACGCCGACGCCAGCTATGGCGAGCAGGCGGCGTGGCCCAGCGCTGCCGGTGGTGTTCAGCACGCGGCCAAGCGGGTTCCTCAGGGTGAGGGGGATCATGGTCATTGCTCCGTGAGGCGGGCCGCAACGGATCGGCCGTTGGCGGACAGAAGGACGACGGGCGTGGAAGGGATGGCGTAGATCGACATGTTGTTCGGCCCCATCTCGCTGGCCGTCCACTCGGGAGACAGGATGGTGTACTGGGTGCGGAGATAGACCTTGCCGCCGAGGCGCCAGGCTCGGACATCATCCGGCGACACGCCGGAGACGGACAGCGGCACCGCTTCCGCCGGCGGTGCCCCGTCCAGCATCGCCGTGAGGTATGATGCGCCCGTCTCCGGCGTGTCCGGCCGCGTGATGATCTGCACGCGGGCGTTGGGGCCACGCCCTGCGACCCTGACATCGACCCGTGCGTCGTAGCGGTCGCGCCCGCCCATCATCATGAAGGTCAGCGGAACCGGCGCACCCTGGAGGTTCACCAGCAGCCCGCCCCGCGGGGTGGACGAGCGGGGCGCCAAGTGCAGGACGTTGCTGCCCTTCACCGGCACCTTCACGTCGAAGCCGATGGCCTGCACCGCCGGAGCACCGCCTGACGCGCCGCCCCCGCCTTCGGATGCCGGGTTGCTGTTGACCTCCCAGGCGATCGGCCAAGGCTGGCCGGTAGAGTCTACAAAGGCGATGGCGGTCGGATACCCCTGAACAGCCTGAATGATGCTGGTCGCGCCGCCGGGGCCGAGCGAGGCGTTCACCGACCGGGTGACGGGCATGGCCATGCTCGGAGCCATGACTTCCTCCTGGGCGCCTTTGTTCTCGCGGTAGCGGCGGCCGAGTTCGAGGATCATCTCGGGCGTTAGGGTGAGTTGCGGCACGCTGCGGGCGGCACTGCCGAAGCTGGGGTCATCGAGGCCGGGCGCTGCAGGCAAGGGAACGCCGGGCGCCTGGCCCGTGGCGGGCTGGCCCTGGGCAAAGGCAAGCAGCGGAAGGGTGACGGAACCGGCCAGTGCGAGAGAGAAGATGCGCGTCGAGAGCATGGGTCGTCTCCTGGGTCAGGCGGGCGGGGCGTTGAGCTGGTCGATTGCGACGCCATCGGGGTGGGTGACCTCGATCGCGCGCACGACCAGCAGCGTCACCATCAGCCGCGACGAGTTCTTCGAGTTCTCGTTCTCGTAGGTGACGATGAGCGGCAGCTCGACCTTGTAGGTGAGCTGCCCGCCGATCACCGCCCGTTCCGGGATGGTGGCAGCTCGTTCGGGCTGCGCAGTCGCGACGAGGCGGGCACGCTTGATGGCGTCGAAGTTTCCGGTCTTGATGAACGCCGTCCCGAAGCTGTTCCAGCCGCGGATGGTGAAGTGCGCCGCAGCCCGGGTCATCTGGTCGGCGTACTCTTTGAAGTTCACGGTGTAGGCGGCAACGACCGAGTTGACGGTCCATGTCAGCAGGTCGGCGTCGGACATCACCGGAGCGTCGAGGGGCATCATCTCGTAGGGCGTGCCCTTGCCATCCGTGTAGAAGAAGTGCGGCGCGGGGGGATGGTGGCCGATCCAGATGCGATCGCCGACCAAGCCGGTGATGGCCAAGCCCTGTAACGTGTTGACCAAGAAGGACCGGCGCAGCATCCGCTGCGTGAAGGCCGGATCGGAGAGTTTGCGGGCGACCGCATCGGACTGATTTTTCATGCCCCCAGGCTGGGGGTGCATCTTGCGAACGCGACGCCTAATTTTCGCAGCGCCAGCAATTTATGCTGCGGATCGGACCCGCGAATGGACGGGCGTGACGTTCAAGCTTGGGCTGAGAGGTTGCGAGCAACACGGAAAACTATCGGAATGGACTGGCCTTATTCCGGGCCAGGTCGTCGTGAACAGTAACTGGCCAGTCGAGCACTATGGAACGCGCTATGCCGACTGGTCAGTCCTGCCGGCGATTGGTCTCAATCGTCGAAATGATCGCTGTCGGCATCGCCTTCGCCGGACGCCAACCGGTCCTGATATACCTTCGACTTCTTCGTCGCCGGAGCGATGCGATCCCCCCGGCGTGGCGCCCAAAACCAACGCCCCGGGTCGAACAGGCACTGCTTGTAAACCCAGTCCTCGTCCTCGTATTTCTTGAGGACGGGGTCGGCGGGACTGTGATCCATCTTCAGCATGCTTCCCATGAGGTGACGGCCTTTCAGGCCAATTTGTCCGGTGCGGCTGCTAACTGGACAGAAGCCGAGTCCGAGGTCCCTGGAAATCCCAGCCAGGTGCTGACCGCGGAGATACCGGTAGCCGATCTTGTACCCGAGTTCGGGTGTCCAGGACGTTGACACTGGCACTGGGAGCGCGAGGTCCGATTTGACGACAACGGCTCGGCCCAACTCGGAGCGGTCGCGCTGGGGCAGGCCGAGCCACTTGGCCTTGTAGCGCACAGAAGCTGGGGTGCGGTCGATGCGCTGGCCGATGCAGGTCGCATATAGGTTCGTGGGCCAGAGCAGGATCAGTTGCTGGATCTGGTGCGTCGTCCATGAGTTCTTGCCAGAGGCGCGTCGCATAGGTCGCCTGGAGGGTGTCGGCAGGTCTTGCGCGACTGCCTGGTCGAGGACCCAGGTCTCGCCAACACCGAGACAGAACGAGATCGTGGCCAGGCTGAGGCCAGCAGCAACCATGTTCGGGAGCACGCTGCTGTAGGCTGTGAAGGCGGTGTAGGCCGCAGAAACGGAGGAGCGGGACCGGGGACGCCCATGTGCTCTCTGCGCTTTGATCTCGGCCCAGTTGCATTCGGATTTGGTTCGTCCAACCTGGCGTTGCAGCATGTTCCGGTTCCGTTCTCAACTTTCCCTAACACAGACCTAACAGATGAAGATTCCGCGAGGCAAGGGGTAAGATGAGTCGGGAACAGGTTTCTTTGTCACAACCGGGACGGGAAGAGTGAAGGCATTATTGTACTCACGACTCACCCTCCTGACTTCCGGCTGGCAGGCTGGAACTTGTCCGTGTCGGAAAAAGCATCGAACAAGGCACCGAGCACTGAGGCAAGGTGGGTTTGGCTGATGGCAATCGGGCCATACTTCACGAGCATGGCTTGGACACGACCATCAATCGCACCTGTCAATCGGGCCAACGTATCCAGCGTCAGGCCGGTGCCGGTACTGACCCCATAATCCCTACCGCAGAGCAAAGCATGGGGATCGACACCATAGGCTGCTGCGAGGTCGCCGAGGGAGGTCAGCGTGATGTTGTTCTGGCCGCGCTCCAGGGAGCCAAGCGACGTTAGGCTCAAGCCCGTTCGCTCAGCCATTTTCTCCTGGGTCAGGTCCAGCGCCTTGCGGATCTCATAGATACTCTGACCTACGATGGCATTCAGGTCGGCTGCCGCGGAGCTGGCGCTATGGATGCCGCGCCTGGGCTTCATCCGTATCTTACGTTCAGGCTTATCCTTTCGGGTGTCCTCAAGCATGGGCGTCGCTGCCTTCCGTAGTCGCAGGTTAATCTTACCTGTTCGATCTACACGAGGCCGTGATGGCTTGCGAACGCCAACAAGGAAATTGCAACCCGCCCACGAAGGCGTTCGCAAGCCGGCGCACTACCCTGGCGCGACACGCAGAGGGGACGCCACAATGCGCCAGACCGTTCTACTGCCAGGCATCCTGGGCCTGGCATTCTCCACAAGCCTCCCGGCTCGCGCAGACTTCCAGATCGGGCAGACCGCAGCGGAGCCACCAATCGTTCTCGGCAGCCCTGCTGTGGCAACGCCGCCCTTTCGGACGTACCGCGCGACGAGGATCAGGGTGGCAGCTCCCGGTTTCACGCTGGCCCGGGGTTTTGGCCAAGCCATCCCGCTGCGCTTCGCCGCCCGGCAGATCGTGCCGACAGCAATTGCCGTCCGGTATGCGCCTGATGTGGACCAAGACGTAGAGGTGGACTGGACCGGCGATGCTTCCTGGAACCGTGTGCTCCTGGCCGCTGTGCAGCCCTTGGGGTTGCACGTCACGGTGGGCGTGAAGTCCGTGCTGATCTGGCGGTAATCCATAGACCCGTTCGCAAGGCTTGCTCCCACCCTGTCGAGGCAACAGGGAGCAGGACGGATGTTGGACCTGAAAACGGAAGCGATCGCCGGCTGGCTGGCGGTGCATGGTTCGGAGGACCTGGCGCGTTCGCCACCGCGAGCCGACGACCGACCCGAGCTGTCGGATGCGCTTGCCGCCTTCGGCAGCGCTCTGGACAGAAGCGTGCAGGACGGTGTGGAGCCGCTCGAAGCAGCGCTCCACCAGGGGCTGTTACCCTCCATGGCAGAGGTGATCGCCCACTTGGGTCCTACCCGCAGGCTGCGCCTGCTGCACTGGCTCACCGAGGCTGGGTTTCACCAGCCCAATCGCGTCATCGACGGGATCACCGACCCGGGCACGCCAGGCGGCGCCGTCGTGCTGCGCTGGATGACGGCCCTTCTGCGGCGGGAGCAGCTGGACCGGCTCTTTTCCACCGAACGCGTCGAGACCCTGAAAGCCGCCTGCCGGAATGCCGGCCTCAAGGAGATGAACCCATGATCCTCAAGCACAAGCAATATGCCGGCATGGCATTTGCGGTCCTGCTCGCCATAGCTCCTACAAACGTCAGGGCTGATGACGGCACCGGCTGCGCCGTGCTCGCCCAGGCGGCGGCTTCGGGCCTCGCCGCCCGCATTGCGGCCGACGACAAGACCATCAAGCCACCGCAGAGCGTCACGGCCCTATCCTGCCTGAACAACTTCTTCAACGGCGTCGGCCTGAACGTCATCACCAACCTGCTCGACCCGACTTCCCTGCTGAACTCGGTGGAGGGCAAGATCTGCTCGGCAGCAACCAGTGCGTGGCAGAGCGCACTCGGCAGCATCCAGTGCGGACTGACGCTCACCGGGTTCGATGTCGGATTCGGCGGCCTCGGCGGCGGCACTTTCTGCCCCAAGCTCAGTTTCGGTGGCGGGGGCGCGGCGCTTGGCAGCATCGGCACGGGTCTGAGCGCCGGGACGAGCGGCATGTACCTGAAAGGCGCTGGCCTGCCTCCGACCGGATATACCCTGCCGAACCCCCTCAACTACTAAAGCGGAGCAACCAAGATGCGCGCAAAACTTCTCGGCTCCGCCGCGGTCGGCGTGATCGTCGGCGGCATCATGTTCAACGGACCCAGCGCCAGGGGAGGCATCATAGGGGACATCGTAAGCGACCCTCAATCCTACCTGACGATGGCGACGATGCAGGGCGCGATCACTAGCGTCATCAGCAAGATGCAGGATTCCCTGGTCAACAAGTTCACCGACATCGGCAATCTACTCGACGACAAGCTGACCAACGGCTTCACGCAGATCACCAACTACTCGAAGGCTACGGTGGGCGCACAACAGCAGATTGCCGACGCCAACAACACCGTTATGGCGACATTCCAGAAGGACATCCGCAATGCCGAGCTGCGCGACGAGCACACGCTGTCGCCGCAAGCCTGCGCCGCGCTCAACCTCGGCCAGGCTATCACCGTCGGCGCAGGGCAGGCATGGAAGGTCCGGCAAGCGCTCGGCACCGTGACCGACCCACGCGGGGAAGCTGGGCCGGGAACGCCGGCCTATGCGGGGCAAGGACAGGCGGCAGCGGCCATCACGCAGCTGCATCTGACCCGCTACTGCTCGCAGACAGAGGCAGCTGCCGGCCTCTGCACGCTTGATCCAGTCCGCGAGAACCTCGATCAGCGGTCGTCCAGCCTGATCGGGGTGCCGAGCTATGACGGACAGCCGGGGGTGGATGCGGCCAACGACTACGCCACGAACTTGATCCAGCCCATCCCGCCGGCCGCGTCCCGCGGGGATGGGCTGACCTCGGTTGCAGGCCAGGACGCGCAGGCACGGCGACGGGGCTACAACGCCATGGTCTCGCTGTCGCGCGACGTCGTGAACGACATCATCGCGTCGCGCACTACCTCGGTGACGCTCACGGCCGACCAGAAGACCCAGCAGACGAACATGGGACTGACGCCCACGGACAAGTCGTCCTGGTATGGGGCGCTTGAGCTGGAGGTGTATCGCCGGGCGGGCGGGGTGGAGTGGGCAGCAGCGTTGCAGGCCATGACGCCCAAGTCGGTAGGGATCGAGATCGCAACAGGGCAGGCGATGAGCAACTACATTGCCCTGGCCAATTTCAAGGTGAACCAGCAGATCGCGGCGATGATGGCCGCCAATCTGGCCGCGACGGCAAGCCGGGACCTGCGGCCGATTGGCTCGATGCCAAGCCCGCAAATGGCCTCGCAATAACCCTAGCCGGGAGGACACCCATGTCAGAAACCACCACAACGCCCAGGCAACCCCCTGTGCGGGTTCCCGTATCGCCGCCAGAAGGCGAGCGGCCTGCATCTACAGCGGTGTCGCCGAAGGAGGCCGAGCAGCCCAAGAAGGAGAGCGATCCGATGCTCGAACTCCTCGGTAAGCTGGCAAAGGTCTCGACGGTGATTGCCGCCCGCGATCCGGGGATGGCGAAGGGCCTGAACCAGCTCGTGGAACAATCGGCTGAGCCAGGCCGGACTGAGCAGCCGGTGTTCCGCACCCAGGTCGCCTATATGCTGCAGGACGTGGAAAAGCTGGCCGGCACGACGGCCATCTCTGTCCCACTGGAACTCCGGGCCGAGCTATCGAAGCTGGCAGCGACCAGCCCGGGCCTGGAGAACCGCCAGATGGAGGCACTGGTCAGGGGCACGCCGGACATCGACGACCGCAGCGTGATCCGTGACGTTCGACGCGCAGCGGCAACGGTCGCTGCATTGGCCGACCAGAACTCACCCCAGGTGAAGGAGACGATTGAGGTTCTAGAGAACCGGATGCGGCTGGCAACGCGGTTCTCTGCACAAAGCGACGCCGGTGCCGTCCCGAGTGTGGAGACGCCTCGGGCCACTTCTGCCGAACGTCCAGCCGTGGCGGCTGATCCAATTGCAGCAGGACCGGGATCTACCAACGGCTCACGTCAGCCAGAACCTGTGAACCCGGAAAAAGTGCGGACAGCGGCATCCCCAGGGGATGATCCTCGGCAAACCGAAGGGAGACGAGCAAGACCGCAAGAGTCGTTGGCCAGCAATCAGCCTGAAACCTTAAATGCTCAAACTCAGCTAGCCGGCAAACCCAAAGGCTTCCTGTCCAGCATGATGGACAATGCCCGACCGCCATCGGGAGGGCGTAGCCCATGGGAACCGCCGCCAGTCAACATGAAGCTCCGTGTAGCATCGTTCGAGGAGACGATGGCAAAGGGTCGCACCGACCAACACATCCGGGCAGCCGAGAAGTCGGGCGTCGCGCTGATGCAGTCCATGGAGACCTTCATGACTGGTCCCGGTGCCGGCGTGCTGGGCAAGATCGAAGCCGCGGCCAGCACCGAGCCGGGCGGCATGAAGACGGTCATGTCGGAGATGCAGCCCGGCGGCCGGTATGCCAGCCTACGGTCGGAGTTCGACAATGCGCTCCAGCAGGATCGCGTCTTTGCAGCATCCTTCAACGCCGTCGAGAAGGCGGCCGGGCGATACGGAGAGGATCGCCTGACCTTGGCGTCCAACTTCAAGGCCCGCAAGCTCGATGCAGGCCAGCTCGATGCCCGCTTCCAGCAAGCTGACGCGGCGATCGGCGAGGCGGCCGAGAAGATCCCTGGTCGCGCGCCGGGGCAGAACGTCATGGCGGAGATGGCGGAGAAGGTCAGTGAGATACTGTCCAAGGCCGTCGAGCGCGTGCGACAGGCTTTCGGCAAGGAGGTCGAGGCCGGACCGA
>CAXTDP010000011.1:0-1262 GCA_964242295.1 uncultured Acetobacteraceae bacterium
GGAACTGGGGAATATTCATTTGGCACTTCCGGGGAATGTCGCAGACGCCGCTACATGGTAACGCCGTCCGGCCGCTCGCAATGTGCGGCGCCGGGCTTGTGGCGCACAGTCTCCGGCGCAGTAGATCTGGCCGCGGTCGCAAAGGCTGCAGATGACGGCCTGGACGCGGCAGCCCGCGCACAGGAACAGCCGCGCGGGCAGGTCGTCCTCGTGCTCGGACCCGCAAACGCCACGGGGACGAACGCCACGATTGCCGGGATACTGACCCTGCATGCGTGCCCAGCACGGTGTGGGGCACGGCGTCGAGCAGAACCGCCAAGTCGAGATCGGCGCCGTGCTTGCCCTCAGTATCGGCAAGCTCTACCCCAACCTCCACCGCCTCGTCAGCCCGCGCCCGCACCGCAGAGCCGCCGGCAATCCATTATCGATCCAGAAAGCTCGCAGGCTGCCACCTGACGCTCATGAGCCCATTCGGCAAACTAGCCGATCAGGCACTACGCGCCAGATTTACGCGGATTCACACCGCCATCGACACGGGCAGCGCCGGCCGAGCAATCCTACAGCTCCGCGTCGTAGTACGTCGTCGGGTCCCGCATGATCTGGTTGTGGGCGGCTCCTGCGGCGATCATCGGGAAGCAGTTGCTCAACTCGGCCACGGCGACATCGAGGAAGAATGGGCCGTCGCTGTCCAGGCACTCGCGCAACGCATCCGGCAGGTCCGTCGGGTCAGTCACCCGCTTAGCACCCCAGCCGTATGCTTTGGCGACTGCGACGAAGTCCGGCAGAGCCTCCGTGTAGCTGTGGCTATACCGGCTGCCGTGGTTCAGCTCCTGCCACTGCCTGACCATGCCCATGTAGCTGTTGTTGCTGAGGATGAGCTTCACCGGCAGCCTGTGCTGCACCGCGGTAGACAGTTCCTGGATGTTCATCTGCACGGACGCGTCGCCGCTCACGCACACCACCAACTGGTCTGGGTGCGCCACCTGCGCCCCGAGTGCCGCGGGAAGGCCGTAGCCCATGGTGCCCGCGCCGCCGGAGGTCAGCCAGCGTTTCGGGTGCTCGAACGCCAGATACTGCGCGCACCACATCTGGTGCTGCCCGACGTCGGTGGAGATGATCGCGTCCCGCTCCGCCACCATGTCGTTCAGCGTCCGCATGAGGTGCTGCGGGAGGATCACATCCGTCTGCGCCTCGAAGTGCAGGCAGTTCTGGGCCTTCCATCGTTCAATCGAGGTCCACCATGCAGTCAGGTCCGCAGGCCC
>CAXTDP010000011.1:1362-25639 GCA_964242295.1 uncultured Acetobacteraceae bacterium
CCCCTGATCCATCGCGCGCTCAAGCCCGGCAAGCAATGCGGCGCAATCGCCGATCAGCGGCACGTCCACCTGCACCAGACGGTTGATAGAAGACGGGTCGATGTCGAAATGTATCTTGCGCGCGTTCGGGCTGAACTGGGCCAGATCGCCGGTGACTCGGTCGTCGAACCGTGCGCCCACGCAGACGATCAGGTCCGCGTAGTGCATGGCGAGGTTCGCTTCGGCCGTTCCGTGCATACCGAGCATGCCGAGGAACGCCGGGTCGGAGGCAGGCAGCGCGCCAAGTCCCATGAGTGTTAGCGTGCAGGGCGCGCCGGTGCGCCGCACTAACCGGGTGAAGGCGTCGCATGCGGCCAATCCGGAGTTGACCAGGCCGCCGCCGCCATAGAACATCGGGCGCCGCGCCTCGCTGATAAGACCGGCCGCCGCTCGCAATTGCTCCAGCGGCAAGACGGCGGGCGCGGCACACCGACCGTGTGCCGCTTCCGCCTGGCGCATATGCAGGCGCACCGGGGCAAGCTGCACATCCTTGGGGAACTCAAGCAACACCGGCCCGGGACGGCCTCCCAGGGCGTCGGCGACGGCCCGGCGCACGGTTCCAGCCACGGCATCCGGATCTTCAAGACGGCAGCTCCACTTGGTCACGGGGCGGGCGATCCCGACGCCGTCGCATTCTTGGAACGCGCCAGTGCCGATCAGCGGCGTCATCACCTGGCCTGCGATGCAAAGGACCGGCACGGAGTCGCACATCGCGTCCAGCAGGCCGGTCACCGTGTTGGTCATGCCGGGTCCGGACGTGACGAACACGACGCCCAGCCGCCCGGTGGACCGCGCGTATCCTTCGGCGGCGTGAACTGCGGCCTGCTCATGACGCACCAGCACGTGGCGCAGCCGAGGCTCGACGTGCAGGGCGTCATACAAGGGCAGCACGGCTCCCCCGGGGTAGCCGAAGATCACCTCTACCCCGCACGCGACCAGCGCGTCGAGCATGGCGACAGCACCATTGGCAAGGCGCGCGGGTGCATTGGACCGTGGGTTCTTAACGTCGAGCAAGGCTTCCATGACGGATAACATAGTGCCGGACGGGCAAAAATGCTTTCCGTCTTTCTGCGGATCTGGCTTGAGGACAGAATAGCTTTCTATATGAATGGACCCTGGCAGAAAATGAACCTTGACCACCTGGACCGCAAAATCCTGACGTGTCTTCAGGCCGACGCCCGCCAGAGCCTGGCGGAGATCGGCGCCCGCGTCGGCCTATCCACTACCCCGTGCTGGACACGCATCAAGCGCATGGAAGAGGCGGGCGTCATCACCGGCTACACCGTCCGCATTAACCCGGCAGCGATCGGCTTCGCCGAAACCGTCATCGTCCAGGTCGTGCTGGAGAGCCACACTGACGAGGTGTTGGCCGCATTCGGGCAGGCGCTCGCCCAGATCCCAGAAGTGCTGGAGGCGTTCCTGATCTCAGGCGACTACGACTACCACATCCGTATCGCGGTGCGGGACACGCGCGACTATGAGCGGTTGCTGCGTGAGCGGTTGTACCGCATCCCGGGCATCCGGCACTCGAAATCCAGCTTCGTCTTGCGCAAGCTGAAAGAAACCCTCGGCCCCTGGGATGTGCCCACAGACGCGGCGCCTGCGCCGTTGCGCCGCTCCCGCCGCCCGCTCTCTTCCTGACTGCGTAACCTTCTGTGCCAGTGGTGGTGAGACAAACTCCCTGGTGCAGTTTAGGCTTTGGGGTCTGCATAAGAACGTCTCGTGGTCATGCCGAACTAAGCAGAAGAAACCCTCGTCGCCATGGGCGCCTGTATGGACGCAGGCGGTAGGCCGACGATCGTGCCAACACACATGGCGGCTGATCCCGAGCTGTTCGGCCGCCCTGTCCGCTGCACGTTCACCGCCGCCGGAGGCTGTCCACCCCATCTGCGGGAGGGCTACCAGGTCGCATGCTCTCGACCTGCCTTGGCCCGTCCTTCGCTCTCTTCATGACACAGGTCAACTAGGACTGCTACGCCCCCTGCCGGCCGCTTCTGGATCAGGGATCGTCTCGGCTCAGAGCGCATGACACCCGAAGCAAGCGGGGTTCAATAGGCAAAGCGGCGTACCGCGTCCTCATTCCATTCGATACCGTTGCCCGGCCGGTCCGGGACGGTGGCGAACCCTTCCTTGACCTCGAAAGGCTCCGCGATAATCGGATTGCCCCAGTCCCGCCACTCGAGCCAGTCGGCTGACTCCGTGGCACGCAATAGGTGGGCGGAAACCTCGGGGTAAAGATGGCTGGACATTGGGTGCCCGGCAGCGCCAGCGATGGCCGCCGCGCGCATCCATCCTGTCACGCCGCCGATGCGCATCAAGTCCGGCATATACAAATCCGCGGCACGGGCCGACACCGCCTCAAAAAACGAGCGCGGCCCGTAGATATTTTCTCCGATCTGGATCGGCGTTTTGATCTCACGGGCTAGTTGGGCAGATTGGGCATAATTGTCGAACACGACGGGCTCCTCGAACCAGTAGAGCCCTTGCTCGTCCAAGCCGTGGCAGCGTGTAATCGCGTCTTGCAGGGTGAGGCCTTGGTTGAAGTCGCACATCAAATCGACTCCGGATCCGATCGCGCCGCGTACAATTTCGAGCGCTTGAAGATCCTCTCTCATGGTCGGACGTCCAAGCCGGATCTTGATCGCACTGAAGCCCCCTTCCGCCACTAGCTCTTCCGCCTCGCTTGCCAATCTCTCCAGAGGCAGGAGCCAGAGACCGTTGGTATTGTAGGTCCGGAGGCGGCCAACACTGCCCCCTAGCAGCTCGGCCAAAGGCAGCCCGGCCGCTTTCGCGAGGGCGTCCCAAACAGCCATGTCCAGACCCGCCGCGGCGATCAGGGTCACGCCCTGCCGACCGAGCAGATGCAAAGCATTTACGGCATCTCGATAGAAGTCGAACGGCGCCAGTTGCCGGCCCTTGAACATCTCCGCCAGGTCTGAAATCGCCGGTCCGACGTAGCGGACCGCATTCTTGAGGTAGGGCTCGAGATAGCTCCGGCCGACGATGCCCTCCTTCGTTTTAACGTCGATCAAGATGAACGGCCACTCGGGGTATATACCCACCTTCGACACGATCGGCCTACGCATCGGAATCGAAACCACGCGCACTTCGACGCTTTCCAGAGTCAGCTTGTCCCGGACCCGCATATCGCCTCCCGCAAACCCCCTACCGGCCACGAGGGTCACCGACGTCGCCCGCGCTCCTGCACGAAGCCCAAAGTGGCCGACCCTTCGTTACATCATCATACGCAATGCCTGCTTCTCGCGGCCGTGTAGCGACACAGTAGGTGTATAGCGGCTGGTCGGAAAGAGCAGTGTTTGCCGTCCCAGCAACTCTAAATGGCCGTCGGGGGTGAGACCATCACAAGACTGGGGGTGCGGCGGCCAAATGGCCATTTTTCGTGTCTGCTCTCGGATCAAGGGTGGATGTGTGGCTTGCTTGCGGGTTGGCACTGCGATCACCGAAGGAACGGCCAACTTCCTGGTGAACCGCCGGATGAACAAGTCGCAGCAGATGCGCTGGTCGCGACGTGGGGCCGACTTGCTGCTGCAGGTTCGGTGCGCCGTCTACAACGGCACGCTTGGCTCCGGCTTCGGGCAGCGCTTCCAAGCCGCCAACGATCTGCATCTGCCAACAGCTATCGCGGCGTGACTGTGAACCGGCTAGCAACCATGACCCTGCCCAACTTTCTGCTTAGTGCGTTGAATGTGAGTAGTAAAATGGACTTAGGGTAGGGTCACTACCGGCGCTGGTTGTGACCCCACCCACCACGGCTTTCTACTATGTAGATCAACCATTTGAAGCGTTTCGGGAAGGGGTCATCGGTCGGCGCTGATCTACATCCCAGGCCGGATTGCGGGCTGGGCCAAGGGCGCCAGCGTGCTGAACGACCCCGCAATGGGAGCAGGGGCGAGGCGCCTGGTCGCGCGCTGCGCGGAGTTGCGCAGCTACATCGAGAACAACGAAGGCGCGCTGACCGACTACGGCCAGCGCCATCGGTCCGGAAAGCCGATCTCGACTTCGCGGGCCGAGGGCGCCGTCAACCAGCTGGCGAGTGCCCGCATGAACAAGCGCCAGCAGATGCGCTTGTCACCTCGGGGCGCCCATCGTGTGCTTCAGGTCAGGGCGGCGGTGCTGGACGGACGGTGTGGCCACCCAGCAATCCAGCTCGTGGTGTAGCGACCCAGGTTTTTGAAACTCCCACCCAGTACGTCAGCCGTAATGCTCTGCTACTTTGTTACTTTCGTCGACTGCCTGCACCGACAGACACCTGGCGGGCTGGACGCAGGCGCCACGTCTGTTTTGGGGTTAGCGGTCGACCGCGCGCCGCGTATGTTGCCGCACCACGCTGAAGGACGAAAGCATCACGCTATGAAAGCTGTCGGCTACCACCAACACGGACTACCCGCGGTTGATCCGCGCAGCTTGGTCGATCTGGACCTGCCTGAGCCGGAAGCGCCCCGCGGCCGCGACCTGCTGGTTCGCGTGCATGCCGTCTCCGCAAACCCGCGGGATGTGAAGAGCCGCGCAACTGTCCCGGCAACTGTAGATAAGCCGGTCGTGCTCGGCTATGACGCCTCCGGCATTGTCGAGGCGGTCGGCCCGGATGCCAGGCTATTTCAGCCGGGCGATGCGGTGTTCTACGCTGGTGTGCTGAACCGGCCCGGATCGAATGCCGAGCTGCAGCTCGTTGACGAGCGCATCGTCGGCCGCAAGCCCGTCACGCTTGGCCACGCCGACGCCGCCTCCTTACCGCTGACCTCGCTGACCGCGTGGGAGATGCTGTTTGACCGGCTCGAGTTGCCGCGTGCTACCGCCGGCGAGACGCTGTTGATCGTCGGCGGTGCCGGGGGAGTACCCTCCATCGCCATACAGGCGGCCCGGCTGCTCACCGATGCCACCGTCGTTGCCACCGCCTCCCGCCCGGAAAGCGCGGCCTGGGTCCGCGATTTGGGCGCGAACCACGTTATCGATCATGCCCGCCCGCTCGCCGCCCAAGTCGCCGCAATCACCGGGCTGCCGCCGGTGCAACGCGTCTTCTCCACCCACACCGACACGGCGAGCTGGGCGGAGATGGCCACAATCGTGGCGCCTCAGGGCCGCATCGGCCTAATCGACGACCCGGAGCCGCTTGACCTCAGGCTGGTTAAGTTCAAGAGCGCGTCCATACATTGGGAAGCGATGTTCACCCGTCCAATGTTCGCAACCGCCGACATGGCCCGCCAGCACGACATCCTGGGCGAAGTCGCCGATCTCGTGGACGCCGGCCGACTCCGCCCAACTGCCGGTCAGCACTTCGGTGCCATCAATGCCACCAACCTGCGCCGCGCGCACGCTGCCATCGAAGGAGGCAAGGTAGTAGGCAAGATCGTACTCGAAGGTTTTGCACCATGATAACCGCCGCGGAGGCCGACGCCGCCTCAGCCTTGCTGGTCGCGCACTGGCAGGCCGGCACCGTGTTGCCCTCTTTGCCCGAGACGATCCGCCCGGCAGATCGAGCAGACGGCTACGCTATCCAGGCCCGCCTGGAAAAACCCGGCGAGCCGGTGCTCTGGGGCTGGAAGATTGCCGCCACCAGCGCCGCCGGCCAACGCCACATCGGTGTCGATTGCCCAATGGCCGGACGCTTGCTGGCCTTTATGGTTCACCGTGGAGGCGCGGAGCTGCCGCTCAACGGCAACCGGATGCGGGTCGCGGAACTCGAATTCGCGTTCCGCATGGGCCGAGACCTTCCACCCCGCGCTGTTCCCTACGACCAGGCGTCAGTCCTTGACGCGGTCGCGGCGCTGCACACCGCAATTGAGATACCGGATTCGCGCTATGGCGACTTCGTAACTGTCGGCGCTCCGCAGCTGATTGCTGACAATGCCTGCGCGCACCGTTTCGTCCTCGGACCGGAGGCGCCGCCGGCTTGGCGCGACTTCGATCTGGCCGCGCACCCGGTTGTGGCCCGACTCGATCGCGGCATCGAACGCACAGGGATCGGCGCGAACGTGCTCGGCGGACCGCTCATTGCACTGACTTGGCTTGCAAACGAGCTGTCGGCGCACGCCATCACCCTGCGCGCTGGCCAGGTCGTGACCACCGGCACCTGCATCGTCCCGCTTGAGATCGCGCCGGGCGACGCATTGACCGGCGATTTCGGCGCGCTCGGCCAGGTGACGATCCACTTTGGGGCCGGGCACAATGGCATCGTTGGCTCCAGGGCTGTTTCTCTCGACCCCGCAGCAACAGGCAAATGAGAGCATGCAAACTGCTGACACTCCCGCACTTTGCCGGGAGCCAACCCTCCCGGCCCGATTGGTAAGCAATTGATCTCATTTTAGAAAGATGGTTGCCGATCTGGCTGTGTGAGACACGATACTCACAGCCACCCCAACCCAAAATCCCGCTCAGACATCAGCGCGTTATCCGTTCCAGTCGATTGTTCGCCTCCACGCAAAGTGACATTGGTGGCGAATTCATCTAGTTCGCCTCAATAAGCAACTATGATTTGTGATGTCGTATCATTGAGCAAAGAAATATTCGTTGTGCAGCCGAAGGCAATATAAAAGAACAAACAATTGACTTCGCCACCTGTGTCAAAGTGCGGGAGAGCCACGATTTTGAATGCTCTCACCAGGCTACCTCAGGTTTTTGCCACTCCTCCGGCCATCCTCAGCCTCGCACCATGGTCTTTACCCCACCACCCTGGAACCCATAAGAGCCACGTGAGATCACTGATGAGCGACATACCGTCAGCACAGTCCTTCCTGAGCAACATCTGGGCTGCCTTGGATGGCAATCCAGCGCTGCCCGGCATCGTGAGCTTCACCGGGGAGGGAAGCCTCCGGTCTGCGTTCGCCGTTTCTGATCTTGCCGCCGGCAGCGTTGCGGCCGCAGCGCTGGCGATCGCCGATTATGCCGGTCTGCCCCCTTCGACCGTGACGGTGGACCGGCGCTTGGCCTCCTTCTGGTTCGGTTGGTCGTTCCGCGCCAAGGGGTGGACGCCACCGCCGGACCGGAACCCGGTCTCTGGAGACTACCAGGCAGCCGATGGTTGGGTGCGCCTGCACACCAGCGCGCCTCACCACCTCGCGGCCGTTCTGTCCGTCCTCGGTGTGCCGCCGGAGCGCGACGCCGTGGAGACTGCCGTCCGCGCCCGCGGCGTCAATGAGCTGGAAGCGGCCGTCGTCGCCGCCGGGGGCGCTGCCGCGGCAATGCGCCCCATGGAGGCTTGGGCGATGCACCCACAGGGACGCGCGGTCATGGTGGAGCCGCTCGTCTGGTGCGAACGCACCGCGGCCGAACCGCTGCCAGGGCGGCCCGATCACATGCTCTCCCTGGCCGGGCTGCGTGTGCTGGACCTGACCCGCGTCTTCGCCGGGCCGGTCTGCACTCGCGCGCTGGCGGGGCTCGGGGCAGAGGTGCTGCGCATCGACCCGCCCAACTGGGACGAGCCGGGCGTCATCCCTGAGATGACGTTGGGCAAGCGTTGCGCCCGCCTCGACGCTCGCACGCCGGAGGGCCGCCATCTCCTGCACCAGTTGCTGCAGAAGGCCGACGTGTTCGTGCACGGCTACCGACCCGGTGCCCTGGACAGCATCGGCCTGGGCGCTACCGATCGGGCGCGTCTCCGCCCGGGCCTGGTCGACGTGTCGCTGGATGCTTATGGCTGGACCGGCCCCTGGGCTGGGCGCCGCGGCTTCGACAGCTTGGTGCAGATGAGCAGCGGCATCGCGGCGGAAGGCATGCGCCGCTTCGGCGCTCTCCGTCCCACTCCGCTTCCCGTGCAGGCCCTGGACCACGCCGCGGGTTGGATCATGGCGGCGGCCGTGCTGCGCGGTCTGGCCGAGCGCCGGACAGGTCATGGATGGAGAGCGCGCACCTCGCTGGCCCGCGTGGCTGCCCTGCTAGCGCCGACGGTAGGAGAGCGCGATCTCCATGGCACGCTCGGTGGACCGGACCCGGCCGATTACGCCGATGACTTGGAGCAAACGGTGTGGGGGCCGATGCACAGGCTTCGGCCGCCTTTCGTCATCCCTGGTACTCCGCTGCACTGGGACCTGCCCGCTTCTCCTTTGGGCAGCGCTGAATCGCACTGGTCCAGCTAAGCCAATCTCCGCAGTTGCTCTTGCGACGAGCTCAGGGGATCTACCCCGATGCGTGTAGTTGTGAACGCTGACGTCCACGGCACCCTGATCGCACTCGAAGCGGTGCTTGCCGACCTGTGCGGAGCCGTCCCTGATCTCATCGTCAAGCTGGGTGATCGCGCGTCCGGTCCCTTCAATCCCGCCGGCAGCGCCGACGCGCAGAGACCGCTCGACTAGCGGTGCCGGCGAAGATCACGTCCTTTATCTCCGCCCCGCGGCGCGTGTGGGCGTTGCCCCCATCCATAGCCCAGCGCAGCGCGTTCGTGACGTTGCTTTTGCTACATCCGTTAGCTCGACCAAGCCGGTTAAGATGTCGAGCGCTACCGGGCTGGCGACAATTTTGAACCCGTAGATACGAAGGCGGCTGACACAGGCTGGCAGCATCGGTGCGGGAACAGGGTCGGGACGAGTCAGAACCATCGCGGGGGTCATCGCCCATCACTCTTGGGCCTGCTGGCGGTAACCCATAGAATTGCGCTACGCGCGATAACCGCATTTACCGCGTGTTATTAGGAGGGTGCTACGAACTGCCCTCAGCTGTCGTCTTGCAGTATAGCCGTGTCGAAGGCGAGACCAGGCAGCGTGGCCGCCGAGAGCTGCGTGCCGAACGGCACGATGGCCTCCTCGGCATAGCTGTCCTGGCCAGGCATCCAGTATTGGCAGACAACACGTCCCGCCAGGTCAACAACCCAATACTCGGGGACGCCGCCCGCCGCATAGACCTGGCGCTTGCGGCCGAGGTCGTCCTCAAGCGTCGTGTCCGACACCTCAACCACCAGGCGGACATGCTCGACAGGCACCGGACCGGAACCCCGGTGCACGTCCCAGACGAACACGTCCGGCATCGGGACCTCGCGCTCACCGACGCGGACCGAGCCCTCCGATGCGACCCCCAGCGCCGAGCCTAGCGCGCGCAGCGCGTCACGCAGAGCGTCGTAGACGGCAGACTTGGCGAGAAGGTGCGGCCGGTACTGCGGGTTCACCTGGCAGAGCACTCCATCACGCAGCTCAATGCGCGGGAGGCCCGCGAGCGCGCCGCGCGCCGCCATGGCTTCAAGCTGCTCGGCGGTGACGCGGAGCAGCTGCGCAGACGAGCCGAGGGGAACCTGGACGCCCATGCACGGAGACTAGGGAGCGCAGCCGGGCGCCGCAAGCGGGTCGAGGAGTGTCCTGAGCAGGCGCGACCCGGGCGCGGCAACCTGTGACGAACATGCGGCAAGGCGGCTTGACCGGCGCGGCATCTGCCCCCGTGCCGGGCAAGGCGCCGGGATTGCAACGGAGGCTGGCGCGCCCGAAGTGTGGACGACGTGACTTTGCAGGATCGCGACTTTTGCATTGTCACAATCGGGCAGAATGCTGCCGTGCCATCGGCAACTTGCGACAAGCGCCAATACTGCAAGTTGGGAAACAGCAAGGGACTTCGTCACGTGCTGCCCCGTCGCACCGCCTTGAACCCGCAATCAAAGTGCTCGTCCCGGGCGCGACCTCCGCCCGATCCCAGACCGGCTGGGGCCGCCCACATCAGTCCGGCAGCGGCTTGCCCTTGGTCTCCGGCAGGAACCACGGCACGACCAGGCCCAGCACGTAGATGGATCCAAGGACCGTCGCGGTGCGGGGGATGCTGCCAAAGAACTGGATCATGGTGCCGGCCAGGATGGGGAACAGCCAGGCGATCAGCCGCGTCGCGTTGAAGATGAAGCTGGCCGCGGTGGACCGCACGGAGCTGGTGAACAGCTCGGACGGGTAGATCGCCATCCAAGCGTAGGCGCAGCCCAGGGTGAAGAACCCGTTGACGAACGCCGACGCAAGCACCGCCTCCGGCGTGGACATCCAGATGTAGGTCAGCGGCACCACCAGCAGCGCGCCCAGGTAGGCCAGGAACAGGAACATGCGCCGCCCGATGGCGTCCACCACGAAGCCGGCCAGGAGGTAGGCGACGATGGCGCCAGTGGTGTAGGTCAGCTCTGCCCAGGTGCCCCAGCGCTCCGGCTGGGCGTAGCCGCCCGCCCGGGCCAGACCCACAATGTAGCGGCCCAGCAGGTTCGCCACCGCCCACCAGCCCACGGTCGTGGCCAGCGACAGCAGGAACGTCAGCAGCACCCGGCGGCGGCTCTCCGGCTCACGGAAGATTTCCGTCAACGTGAAGGGGCGCTTGCCGCCGTGCGCCGTGCCGCCCTCGGTGGCTGCCCACCGCTGCTCGCGCATGGCCGTCAGCCACTTCTCGCTCTCGTTCACGTTGCGCCGGATATACAGCACGAACACGGCCGGCAGCGCGCCCACCACAAACATCAGGCGCCAGGTCTCGCCACCCAGGGGCAGCCAGCTTCCCAGGACCAGCCAGGTCAGCGCCGCCAGGAACGTGCCCCAGCCGAAGCCGGATTGCAGGAAGCCCGCGCCCTTCGGCCGCGCGCGCTCCGGCCAGGTCTCGGCCAGCAGGGCCACGCCCGTGCTCCATTCGCTGCCCATCGCGACGCCCGTCAGGAAGCGCAGGGCGACCATGGACCAGAACCCGACCGCCAGGGCGGTAAAGCCGGTGAACACCGCATACAGGAACACCGACCACAGCATCATGCGCTTGCGGCCCACGTAGTCGGCCATCACGCCGCCCACCAGGCCGCCGATGCCCCAGCCGAGCAGGGTGACGCCGATGGCGATGCCGCCCCAGATCGGCCCGGCCGCCACCTGGTCCGGCGTCAGCAGGGACTTCAGCATCGGCCCCAGCACCACGACCAGCGCGAAGGACTCGAACCCGTCGAAGATCCAGCCCATGAAGGATGCCGTCAGGATGCGCCAGTGCATCCCGTTCAGGTCGGCATGCCAGGGCCGGGCCGCAGGCGCCGCGCTGCGGCCGGTAACGATGTCGCTCATGGTTCCTCCGTTTGTTTTCGTTGCTCAGTCCCGCGCTCAGGCCGCCACGCGCTGCCGCTGCCAGTTGATGACGCCGCCGGCCAGCAGCACGTCGAGCTGGCGCGGCGAAAGGTCGTGCCGCAGCGCAACCGTGCGGCCGTCCACCGTGGCCTGCACCTGCTGGCCCGCCCGCAGCGCCCGGTGTAGCCCGGTGAAGCCGATCACGCTGCCCTGCAGAAGCCGCCCGTAATCCGCCGGGTCGGCGAAGGTCAGCGGCAGCACGCCGAAGTTGACCAGGTTCTGCCAATGGATGCGGGCGAAGCTTTGCGCCACCACCACCCGCAGCCCGAGGTGCCGGGGCGCCAGCGCCGCGTTCTCGCGGCTGGAGCCTTGTCCGTAGTTGAGACCGCCGACGATGGCGTGCCCGCCCGCATCGCGGCTGGCCGCGGCGCGGCTGGCGTAGCCGGGATCGACCTGCTCATAGACATATTGGCCGAGCGCCGGGATGTTGCTCCAGAACGGCATGACGCGCGTGCCGGCGGGCACGATGTCGTCGGTGGACACATCGTCGCCGGCCTTGAGCGCCACCGGCAGCGCCAGGTCGTCGCCCAGCGGCGCAAGCTCGGGGATGGAGACGATGTTGGCGGTCTTCTCCAGCACCGCCGCCTGCGCGTCCGCGGCCGGCAGGGGCGGCACCAGCATGGCCGTGTTGACCACGGTGCGCGCCGGGTCCCTGACCACCGGGCACGGCATCCCCAGGTCGCGCGGGTCGGTGATGACGCCCGTCAGCGCCGAGGCCGCCGCCGTCTCTGGCGAGCACAGGTAGACGCTGTCCTCCCGCGTGCCGGACCGGCCGGGGAAGTTGCGCGGTACCGTCCGCAAACTGATGCGCCCGGTGGCCGGCGCCTGGCCCATGCCGATGCAGCCGTTGCACCCGGCCTGGTGGATGCGCCCGCCGGCCGCGATCAGCTCCGCCAGCAGGCCCTCGGCGGTCAGGGTCTGCAGGACCTGCCGGGACGACGGGTTGATGTCCAGCGACACGCGGTCGTGCACCTGGCGGCCCCGCACCATCTCCGCGACCACTGCGAAATCGCGGTAGCCCGGGTTGGCGGACGACCCGATGTAGGCCTGGTAGATCTCCCGCCCGGCCACCTGCCGCACCGGCACGACGTTGCCGGGGCTGGAGGGCAGCGCGATCAGCGGTTCCAGCGCCGACAGGTCCAGCTCCTCCATTTCGTCATACGTGGCGTCCGGGTCGGCCAGTAGCGCGGTGAAGTCCCCCTCCCGGCCCTCAGCCCGCAGGAAGACGCGCACGGCGGCGTCGGCCGGGAACACGCTGGTCGTGGCGCCCATCTCGGCGCCCATGTTGGCGATCACGTGCCGGTCCATGGCCGACAGGCCGTCCAGCCCGGGGCCGAAGTACTCGAAGATGCGGCCCACGCCGCCCTCGGTGCCGTGCCGGCGCAGCAGCTCCAGCACCGCGTCCTTGGCGCTGACCCAGGACGGCAGCCGCCCCACTAGCCGCACGCCATGCACCTTCGGCATACGCAGCCGGATCGGCTGTCCGGCCATGGCCAGCGCTACGTCGGCGCCGCCGGCACCGATGGCGAACATGCCCAAGCTGCCCGCCGCCGGGGTGTGGCTGTCCGACCCCACCATCACCTGCCCGGGCACACCGAAGCGGGCCATGTGGACGGGATGGCTGATGCCGTTGCCGGGCTTGCTGTACCACACGCCGAACCGCCGGCAGGCACTGCGCAGGAACAGGTGCTCGTCGGCATTCATGTGGTCCGCCTGGACTAGGTTGTGGTCGATGTATTGCGCGGCCAGGCCGACCCGCACGCGCTCCATGCCCATCGCCTCGAACTCCAGCATCGCCAGCGCGCCCAGCACGTCCTGCAGCAGCACCTGGTCCACCGACAGCGCAACCTCCGCGCCGGGCACAAGGCTCCCTTCCACGAGGTGCGAGGACATGAGCTTCTGCGTGACGTTCTGTGCCATCTCGTTCACCCCTCTCAAGCCGCGCAGGACGCAGCGAGCGCAGCCCGGACCCGGCCACCTGGCGACGCACCCGGCAACGACGCCGCGCGCGCGGCAAGCCGCACCAGCGCCGGCAGGTCCACGCCCGTCCCGGCGCCCATGCGCTCGAACATCCAAACCGCGTCCTCGGTCGCGGTGTTGTCCGTCGCACCCGGCGCGAACGGGCAGCCGCCAAGGCCGCCGAAGGCCGTGTCGAACCCCCTGATGCCGGCGTGCCAGGCCGCCGCGATGTTCGCGAGGCCAAGCCCGTACGTGTCGTGCCCGTGGAACACGAACATCGTCCCGGTGCCCCAGCGGCGCAGGCACTCCGCAGCCAGGGACGCCACGTGCTCCGGGTCCGCCCGGCCGGTGGTGTCGCACAGCCCGACCTCGACATCGCGCCGGTGCCCCAACATGCGGGCCAGCCGGTCCAGCACGAACGCCTGGTCCATGCGCCCGTCGAACGGGCAGTCAAATGCGGTGGCGAGGTTCAGCCGCACCCGGACGCCAGGGGGCAGGCCGCGCACGATCTCCCCGTACTCGCGGATGGACTCCTCCGTGTCGCGCCGCACGTTGGAGCGGTTGTGCGCGTCGGACGCGGACATGACATAAGCCAGGTGCATTGCGCCGGCGGCCAACGCCATCTCCACGCCCTTGGCGTTGGGCACCAGCACCTGCGGATCAAGGCCCGGCAGGCCAGCGGTGCGGGCCAGCACATCCCCGGTGTCGCGCAGTTGCGGCACGGCCTTGGGATTGACGAACGACCCGATCTCGATCCGCCGCAGCCCGGCGGCGTGCGCCGCCTCGATGAACGAGACCTTGTCATCAGTCGGGATGAACGGCCCGATCGGCTGGAACCCGTCGCGTGGCGCGACCTCGATCAAGGTCGCCTGCCGTCCTTGCACGCTCATAGGACGCCCTCCGCCTTCAGGGCCGCCACGCGGGCGGCGTCATACCCCAGCAGGTCCGCCAGAACGGCCTCGTTGTCGGCGCCCAGCGCCGGCCCGGTGCTGCGCGGCCGGTCCGGCACGCCGTCCACCCGAGGCACCACGCCCGGATGCAGCATGGGGCCGAGCACGGGGTCATCGACCTCCTGCACCATGCCCCGGGCGCGGAACTGGTCGTCCGCCGCGATGTCGTCAATCGTGTAGGCACGGGTGTGCGGGATGTCGGCGGCCCGCAGCGCCGTCTCCAGCTCGTCCGCCGTGAGCGTCGCGGTCCACGCGCCGATCAGCCGGTCCAGCGCCGCGGTGTTGGCGCAGCGCTTCTGGTTGCCGGCGTAATCGGGGTCGTCGGCGAGCGCCGGCTGGCCCATGGCCACCGCCAGCTTGCGGAACAGCGGGTCGCTGTTGGCGGCGATCAGCATCCATATGCCGTCTTTTGAGGGATAGGCGTTGGTGGGCGCCGCCGTCGCGATGGCGCCACCGGTGGGCTGCCGCACGGTGCCCAGCGCGCCGTATTCCGGCAACGCGCCTTCCAGCAGGCTGAACACGGACTCGGTCAGCGCCACGTCGATGTCGCCGCCCCGCCCGGTGCGGGTGCGGCGCAGGAGGGCCGCGACCACCCCAAGCGCCGCGTAGATGCCGGCGATGGAGTCGCCGATGCTGACGCCCACGCGCACTGGCGGCAGGTCCGACGTGCCCGGCGGATGGTTGGTCAGGTGCCGCAAGCCGCCCACTGCCTCCCCGATCACGCCGAAGGCGGCGCGGTCGCGGCCGGGGCCGTCCTGGCCGTAGCCGGAGATGCGGGCGATCACCAGGTCGGGCCGCGCCGCCCGCAGCTCCGCCTCGCCCAGGCCCATGCGGGCGAGCTGGCCGGGGCGGAAGTTCTCCACCAGCGCGTCGCACCAGCGCGTGAGGTCGAGCACGATCTGCCGAGCTTCCGGCTTCTTGAGGTCCAGGGTGATGCAGCGCTTGTTACGGGCGTGGACGCTCCACCACGGGGCGGACCCCTTGTAGCGCTTGCCCCATTGCCGCACCGGGTCGCCGCCAGGCGGCTCGACCTTGATGACCTCGGCGCCAAGGTCGGCCAGCAGCCGCGTTGCGAAGGGTGCGGCGACGTAGTGCCCCAGTTCCAGCACGCGGATGCCTGCGAGCGGCGCCTCAGTAGCAGCAGACATGTGGCCCTCCCTACCCGGTCGTCGTTTGCACCGGACATGGGGCGCGCGGGGTCAGGCGCGCCATGCCTGTTTCGGCAAGGGAGGCTTCGTGGTTACGGCGCCGGCGGGCGCCCCTGCATCAGGTATGCGATCAGCACCCGGGCGGCGGCCGGCAGCGTGTGCGGTGCGCGGGTGCACAGCGCAAGCGGCCGCAGCGCCCAGCCTTCCTGCAACGGGCGCGTCGCGATCCGCAGCGCCCCGGCATAGGGCAAGGCTGCCGCCGCCGGCAGGATCGCCACGCCCAGCCCGGCTTCCACCATCCGCCTGATACCGTCGAAGCCGGATACGCGGACATGTTCGCGCAAGGTGACGCCCTGTGCGGCGGCGTGCTGCACGTAGAGCTTCTGCAACGCCGTCTCCGGCGGCTGCGCCACGAACGAGACGCCGTCCAGGTCTGCGAACCGAATCGCCTCCCGGGCGCACAAGGGGTGATCCTGCGGCAGCACGACCACCAGCCGGTCCTCCCGCCAGGGCTGGAAGTGCAGCCCGGGGTCCCGCACCGTCCCGGACACCAGGCCCACGTCGGCGGTGCCGGTGGCCACGGCATGGAGGATGTCGGCGGTGTAGCGCTCCTCCATCTCCAGTCGGATGCCGGGGTGCGCGGGCAGGAACCCGGCCAGCGCCTCCGGGAGCACGCCGGCCACCGCCGACATGTTGGCATACAGCCGCACCAGCCCGCGCGTGCCGGACGCGAACGCGTCCATGTCGGCGCCGATGCGGTCGAGTACGTCGAACAGCGTGGTCAGGTGCGTCATCAGCACCTCTCCGGCCGCCGTGGGCGCCACGCCCCTGTCGTGCCGGCGCAGCAGGGCGGTGCCGAGCCGCGCCTCCATGTCCGTGATGCGGCGGCTGGCGGCGGACAGCGCGATGTTCTCCCGCTCCGCGGCCTGGGCAAGGCTCCGCTCCTCCACGGCGGCGCGGAATAGCCGCAGGCTCACGGGATCGAGCCGGCGGACGGCGGCGAATGTCGCGTTGCGGGACCGGGGCGCCGGCTGCTCCGGCGGTATCACACCACGGTGACTGCCACGTCGATGTTGCCGCGCGTCGCCCGCGAGTACGGGCACACCTCGGCGTGCGCGATCCCGGCGAACTCCTCGATCTCCGCACGGTCGCGTCCCGGCGCTGACACCTCCAACGCGACGGCCAGCCGGAAGAACCCGTCCACCTCCCGGCCGATGCCGACCCGAGCGGTGACGGACGACTCCCGCAGCGGCGCCTTGCGCTCCCGCGCCACGCGCAGCAGCGCGTTCTCGAAGCACGCCGCGTAGCCAGCGGCGAACAGCTGCTCCGGGTTGGTGGCGTGGCCGCCGGGGCCGCCCAGCTCCTTGGGATGCGCGAGCGGGGTGTCGAGCACGCCGTCGTCCGACCGCACCCGCCCCTGCCGTCCGCCCACCGCGGTGGCCGCCGCCGTATAGAGTATATCCATCCGTTTTCCCTTCCGTTGGGAGCGTTCCAGTCCCACGCGGGGACGTGCGCCCCGCGATGGCCGGTGACGGTCAACGGCGGCTCGCATCAGGTCAAGGCCCCGTCGCCGTACACAGGGAATGGCCGAGAACGTGCCGGCTACGGGGCAAGCCGCAGCATGGCGCCGTATGTGGAACGGTGTTGCAGAACAGGCAGGTCAAAGCGACACTCCCGCACGATCTGGGCCGAGGCCCGAACGCTTGGGAACGTCACATCGAGTGCGCCCGGACAGGACCGGGGCCGCATCAACGGAGGCGCGATGATCACGACCTTCTTCATGCCGACCCGCATCGTTGCCGGGGCCGGGTCGCTGGCGACGGCCGGTGCGCTGGCGCGCGACCTCGCGATGTCGCGGGTGCTCGTGGTGTCCGACCCCGTGATCTCGCAGCAGGCCTTCCACGCCGCCGCGCTGGCTTCGCTGGCCGAGGCGGGGATCGCGGCCGTGCGGTTCGACGAGTGCGGGATCGACGCCCGCTGCTCACATATCGACGAACAAGGCGAACGGGTCCGGCGCGAGGGGATCGATGGCATCATCTGCATCGGCGGCGGCTCGGTGATGTGTACCGGGAAGGGCATCGCCATCGTCGCGACCAACCGCAAACCGATGCGCGACTGCACCGGCGTGGGCCGGTTCGACCGCAAGGCGCTGCCGATGATCATGGTGCCGACGACGGCCGGCTCGGGGTCCGAGGTGTCGCAATGGACCATCGTCAAGGACGAGGAGCGGCACCTCAAGCTGCTGGGCGGCGGTCCGCTCAGCTTCCCGGACGCCGCGATCCTCGATCCCGTGACGCTGGGGTCCTTGCCGATGCGGGTTGCGGCGCTGCCGGCCGTGGACGCCCTGACCCATGGCGTCGAGGCCTACCTGAGCGGAATCGCGTCCCCGCTGACGGACGCCATCGCGCTCGGGGCCATACGGGCGCAGTACGGGTCGCTGCGGTCTTCGATCAATTCCGATGACCCGGCAGCGCGGGAGATGAACCTCGTCGCGTCCTGCATGGCCAACGTCGCCTGCGGCAACGCGCGCCTTGGCCATGGCCACGCCTTGTCGTTGCCGCTCGAAGGCCACCTGGACCTGCCCCATCCCTACGGCGTCGGCGTGCTGCTGCCGCACGTGATCGCCTTCAACCTCGCCGTGCTGCCGCACAAGGTCGCCCCCCTCGCCGAGGCGCTCGACGTCGCTGCCGCGGGCTTGACGCGCGCCGAGAGGATCGAGGCCTGTGCGGCCAGCATCCGGTCCCTGTATGACGACATCGGGTTCCCCCAATGCTTCACGGCCGACCAGTTGCCCCGCCAGCGCGTGCGGGAAATGGCGGAGCGGGCGGTGCCGGGACTTTATGCGGGGATTGCCGCCCAGGACTTTGATCCCGCGTCGTCTGACGATCACACGGTGATCGCCTGCCCGTCGGCGCGCAAGATGACAGTGTCGCAGGCACAGGCGATCCTTGAACGCTGCCTTGCGTGAGCGGCACTGGCCGGCACAATCCATGGAGGGAACAGATGTCCGAAACGGACGCGAACAAGCAGTTGGCCCGCGACTACTTCACGGCGTTCCTGGCCGCCGACGAAACCTGGTGGCGCGGACACATCGCCAGCGACTTCCGCCGGCACGATCCCGGCCTGCCGTTCGAGGTCATTGGCCCCGAGGGCGTCAAGCGGCTTGCGGACGCGCTGCTGCCGGGCATCCCCGACCTGGAGCTGCCGATCGAGGACATGGTCGCCGAGGGCGAGAAGGTCCTGGTGCGCCTGCGCGTGCGCGGCACGCATGGCGGGGACCTGATGGGCGTTGCCGCAACCGGCCGCAAGATCGACATCGGCGTGCTCGACCTGTTCCAGTTCCGCGGCGGCCGGTTGATTGAGCACTGGGCGTCGCTCGACAACCTGGGCCTGCTGCGCCAGCTCGGCGTCACGACGCTGTAGGAGGGACCGCCGATGTCACAGGTTATCCTTCACCATTACGGGTTGTCGCCATTCTCGGAGAAGGTCCGGCTTGCACTGGGCATCAAAAGGTTGGCCTGGGGGTCAGTCGATATCGCGCCCGCGCCGCCGCGCCCGCTGCTGACGCCGCTGACCGGCGGATACCGGCGCACGCCGGTGATGCAGGTCGGCGCGGACATCTTCTGCGACACCAACATCATCCTGCCGGCGCTGGAGCGGCTGTATCCGGCGCCGGCGCTCTATCCAGCCCCGTTCGGCGCCCTGTCGCACGCATTGTCGTTCAACTGGGAGCGCGCGGCCTGGATACCGGTGATTGGGGTGCTCGTGCATTTCACCGGCAACCTGCCGCCGGACTTCATCAAGGACCGCCGGGACGGTTACCTCTACATCGACATCTCTAAGGACGCGATGGAGCCGGAGTTCGGGCTGAACGTGCAGCGGGTGCGGGCGCAGCTGGCCTGGCTGAAGGCGGCGCTGGCGGACGGCCGCAAGTTCCTGTTCGGGGACGCGCCCAGCGCGCTCGACCTCGGCTACTACCATCCGGTCTCGCTGATCCGGAAGAATGCCCCGCCGGCCGAGGTCGATGCGCTGCTCGGCCTTGCGCCGGTCGTTCCCTGGTACGAGCGGATAGCCGCCCTGGGCCACGGCACCCCGTCCGAGATGGGTGCCGAGGCGGCGTTGAGGATCGCCAGGGACGCAGCGCCAGCTCCGGTGTCCCATATCGCCGGGGACGCCGATCCCTCGGGCCTGCGGCCGGGTTCGGCCGTGACCGTCACGCCGGACGACAATGCCAGGATCCCCGTGACCGGGACACTCATTGCGGCGGACCCCATGGAGATCATCGTCCACCGCCACACCCCAGAGGCTGGCGACCTGCACCTCCACTTCCCGAGGGCGGGGTTCGAGATGAAGGCGGCGTAGCTACGGCTGAAGCTGCGTGCAGCCGCTCTGTTCGGCTGTCGGGAACAGCTTGTCCGATAGGACGGTGTCCAGGATCTTGTAGGTGTCGTTGGGGTTCTTGGACTCCGCCGGCGCCTTCACCTGGACGAGCATGAGGTCCACCGCAACGGTGCCGTTGGTCTGGATGCGCGGGTTCTTGAGCATCCCGTCGGTGAATGGCATCTCACGCATGGCCTTGTTGACAGCAACCGGGTCGTCGCTGCCGGCCTTCTGCACGGCTTGCAGGTAATGCAGCGTCCCGATGTAGGACATCCCATGGCTCATACCCGGCGCCGTGCCGCCGTTGCGCGCCATGAAGCGCCGGGCAAAGGCCCGGCTGGCCTCGTTGGAATCCCAGTAGAAGCTGACTGGGAACCGCAGGCCCTGCGCGGTGTCCAGCCCCATGGCGACTACGTTGTTGTCGAACACCAGCAGGGCGGCGGTGTTCGTGATGCCGAACTCCTTGGATTGCTTGACCGAGTTGACCAGGTCGGGACCCGCATTGGCGAAGGCGATGATGTCGGCGCGGGAGGATTGCGCCTGCAGCAGCGGCGCGGACAGGTCGGTCGCCGCCAGCGGGTGCAGCGTGCGCCCGACCACCTTGCCGCCGCCGGCCTCCACGGTCTGCTGCACGTCGTTGGCCAGGTCGTGCCCGAAGGCGTAGTCGGCCTGGATCAGGTACCAGGTCTTCGCACCCGCACGCAGCAGCCCGTCAGCCGCCGAGCGCGCCAGCGCCGTGGTCGAGACCGCCCATTGCGTGCCGTACGGCGAGCAGGCCTTGCCGGTGATCGAGGCCGCGTAGTTGCCGCTTTGGATGGAGGTGACCTTGCGCTCCCTGGCAAGGTTCTGCACCGCAAGCCCCACGCCGCTGGACCCGCCGATGTTGAGCATCGACACCCGGCTCTGGTCGATCAACTGGCGTGCGAGCGCGACCCCGACGTCGGGCTTGGTCTGGTGATCGACCGGGATGACCTCGATGGCCCGGCCCAGCACGGTCCCGCCGAAATCCTCGACCGCCATCCGGGTGGCGAGCACCGAGTTGGGGCCGCCGTTGCCGGAATAGGTGCCGTTCAGGTCCTCGACGACGCCGATCCGAAACGCCTCCTGCGCCTGCGCGGCGCCTGCCAGGCCGATGACGGAGGCGACGGCCAACGCGATGGCCAATTGCCGGATGTGGTCCGTTCCCATGGTGTCCCCTGCCGTTGCGCGAAGCTTTTGAAGCCGCTTCGTTTCGGTCGGAACCATCGCCGCCCGCCAGGCCAGCGTCAACTCGGATGATGCGGAGCCGTCCATGGCACGCAGCGCCGCCCGCACTTCGGTGGCCGTCGCCGGCTCACGCCCGGCTTGCCGGACCAGGTGGACGGCTTGCTCGACCCAGCAGGCGTTGCTGACCTCGCTGCCCCACGGCGCGTCCTCCAGGCCAACGCGGACATGCCCGCCCCGCTCGGCCGCCGCCTGCACCAACGGCCGGATATCGACGCCAAGCCCGGCCACCATCCAGGGCGCCCCCGGGACCGTCTCATCGAGTAACTGGAGGTATGCCTCGAGGTGCTGCGGCTTCGCCGGGAAGCCCCATGCGAACTCGTCGGAGAACATCAGCCGATAGATCGGCATCGGCATGGACTGGCCAATGCGGCGCCGAGCCGCATGAAGCCGGGTTCGTAGCTCGCGAAGCTCGGGTGCAGCTTGTGCTGCCGGGCCAGCGCCATGCCCTCCCGCAGGTCGGCCAGGGGGTTGGCGTAGATGAACCCGGCCGACGATCCGGCCAGCTCGTCGAAGCGGACGAAGCCGACCGAGCCGGGATCGACGACCATCCACTCCAGCAGGCTGCGCCGGGCCAGCTCGGCGGCATGGCCGAACCGCGGCGCATCGGACCCCGCATAGTCGGAGCCGGCGAGCGGAATGGTCGGATAGACGATCACGTCCGCCTTCGCCCGGATGCCCTCGATGATCCGGGCATAGAGCGGCCATTCGTCGCGTTGCCGACCGGTCGCCTCGTCATAGGCGTGAAGATGCACGATGGCCGCGCCCGCCTGCGCGGCCGCGATCCCGTCGGCGACGATCTTATCGACCGTGACCGGGATGCCTGGCTGCCGCTCCCGTCCCTACGGGCCGTGGAGCGCGGCCTCGATCCAGGCCATGCCCCAATCAGCCCAGCGTAAACGGGTCCCGCGTGGCCCCGCTCAGCTCGATCCAGACGGTCTTAGTCTCAAGGTATTCCTCCACGGCCGCGCGGCCGTTCTCACGGCCCAGCCCGCTTTGCCCATATCCGCCGAACGGCGCGTTGTACGACACCACGCGGTAGGCGTTGATCCAGACCGTGCCGGCGCGCAGGCCGTTGGCCATCCGGTGCGCCCGGCGCACGTCGTTGGTCCAGACGCCGGCCGCCAGGCCGAACCGAGTGTCGTTGGCAAGGCGCAAGGCCTCCTCCTCGGTGTCGAACGGCAGCACGCACAGCACGGGCCCGAACACCTCCTCCCGCGCGATCTCCATGTCGGGGCGGACGTCCAGCACCACCGTCGGCGGCACGAACAGGCCCGCGGGCGTCCCCGGGGCGTCCAGGCCGCCGCAGGCGAAGCGCGCGCCGTCCGCAAGGGCCTGGCGCAACATGGCCTGTATCTTTGCATGTTGGCCCGGGGTGGCCATCGGCCCCATCTCGGTGGCCGGGTCGGCCGGGTCGCCCATGCGGATGGAGTGGGCGCGGGCGGCGATGCGGCCGACGAGGTCGTCCATCGCCTCACGCTGCACCAGCAACCGGGACCCGGCCATGCACGTCTGGCCCGAGGCGGCGAACACCCCCGCGACCACGCCGTTCGCCGCCGCCTCCCGGTCGGCGTCGGCAAAGACGATGTTGGGCGACTTGCCGCCCAGCTCCAGCAACACGCCGGTCAGGTTGTCAGCGCAGGCGCGGGCGATGGCGCGGCCCACCTCGGTGCTGCCGGTGAACGCCACCTTGTCCACGCCGGGGTGCCCGACCAGCGCCCGTCCGGCATCCGGCCCGCCGGTGATGACGTTGAACACGCCAGGCGGGAAGCCGGCCTCCTCGACCAGCCGCGCCAGCTCCAGCGCTGAGGCCGGCGTGTGCTCGCTCGGCTTGGCGACGACGGTGCAGCCTGCGGCGAAGGCCGGCGCCAGCTTCCAGCACAGCAGCAGGCCCGGCGAGTTCCAGGGCGCGATGGCGGCCACGACGCCGACCGGCTCCTTGCGGGTGAAGGCGACGAAGTTGGGCCGGTCGCTCGGCAACACCGCGCCCTCGACCAGTTCGGCAACCCCGGCGTAGTACTCGAACCAGGCGGGGATGTACTGCCACTGCCCGCGCATCTCACGCATCAGCTTGCCGTTGTCGCGGCTTTCGACGGCGGCCAGCCGCTCGGCGTCACGGGTGATGAGCGCGGCGAGCTTGCGCATCAGCACGGCACGCGACCGGGCGGTGCTCGTGCCCCAACCGCCCTCGAAGGCACTGCGGGCCGCACGGACCGCGGCTTCCACGTCGGCGGGTCCGGCGTCGGGCACCATGGCCCAGGGGCGTTGCAGGAAAGGGTCCAGCGTCTCGGTGCGGGTCCCGCTTGCAGCGCCGCGCCACTCGGCGCCAATGAGCATGTCGTAGGCCGGCAAACTTGTTCCGGGTGCGTCAAGCATCGTCTCTCTCCAACCGTTCTTCCTATCGCGGCGGTGGCTCAAGCCCGGCGCATCGGCCGCTGACGGCAAAACGGTAGGCCGAAACCGGCCGGGGCGCATAGGTGGTTTTCAACGGACCGCTCCCGTGGTCCAGTCACGCCCGTGCCACCCGGCGCAGACGTGCCGGATGGATGGTCCCAGGTCGCTTCCCTGCACGTGGGGTCATGACCCGGCAGCGGTGACACCGGCAGCCCAGCATGGGACAAAGCTCTCCCAAGCCTTGTCCTATTGAAGTGACCGCCGCTTGCCCAATGCATGAGAGCATGCAAACTGCTGGGGGGTGATCAGGCCGCCGCTCCGATAGGCGTGTGATCATCATTTGCAGGCCGGAAGCCGGGGTGGCGCTGGCGGAAGGCGTCCTCAAGGGTGTCGTTCAGCACGGCGGTGCGCACGTCCAGGAAGGGCTGCACCGTGACCCGGCTCCAGCGCATCTGCTGCCGCTTCGCCATGCGCCAGGCGATGATCTTGTCGACCGCGCTTTCCACGAACGAGGTTGCAATCGGCTCACCGCGTTGCCTGCGGGCAGCGTAGTGGACCAGCGCCGCCTCGTTGCGTTCGAGATAGCCCAGCAGGTCAGCGGTGCGCTGAAGCAGCTTGTCGATGCCGGCCACCTCGCGCATGGCGCGGCACTCTGTCCAGCGGCACAGGGCGGCGAGCCTGCGCCGGCACTCCGGCCAGCGCCCGTGCCACAGGCGCCACTTCGCCCGTTCCAGGCCACGTCGTGCTGTGCCGGACCTCAACTATCCCCTCATTTTTGACTTGCGCGCCTCGTTCTCAGGTAGCCGTGACCTTACCAGGACTTCGGATCAGCCACGTACGAAGCGCAGTCGCACGAACTCACTGTGCCGGTCCAGGCGACGATGGACTGTAGGCTCATACAATCCACTGATTTCAAATAGGAAAAAAATGAGGGGATAGCTGAGGTGCCGGACAGACGTGCATCGGCCGTGTCCGCGCCAAGACTGCGGGCCGCCTGCAGCGCGTGCTCGAAGCGCACCGCGGCGTGCCACCAATCCAGCACCGGCGTGGCGTTCGGCAGGACCTCGCGCTGCAGGCGCCACAG
>CAXTDP010000012.1:0-25332 GCA_964242295.1 uncultured Acetobacteraceae bacterium
GGCAGCCGTCGACCACGCAGCCGATCGCCGGCCCGTGGCTCTCGCCCCAGGTGGTGACGCGGAACAGGTGGCCGAAGCTGTTGTGGCTCATTAAAAGTCTCCGACTGTGATCCGGCCTATGGGTTGGCAAAAGCCGGGCGGTTGCACCGCTCCGATCGCCTCGGATCAGGCAAACAGTTGAGGGATTGGCCCCTAGGGCCGAATTCAACAAGATCGGCACCGTCCACAACACCAGCACTGGTGCAGGCTTGCCTAGAATAGCCACACGCAAAATCAATTCGCGAGACACCGATCTGTCTTTATATAATGAGAACGCTAAATGCGTGCCGAACGCCCGCCAACAAGTTTTGAGATTTCTGCTACATCCTTCGGTGTAAGACTTAGATGCCCTGGCCCTGCTGCCTCTCCAAATTCCTGCAGGTAGCCGGGATGGAAATCTGCCATTTGCTTCAAACCTCGCCAGTTTAGCACGGTGAGGCTATTGCGGCGCAATTCAACCAAACCGTCGGTGCGCAATTGCTGGAGCATGCGGCCAACATGTACTGCCGTGAGGCTGAGCGCGTCTGCCAACTCCAACTGTGTGAACGGCACATCGTAGCATGGACCTGACGTGCCCAGGGCGCCTCGCAGGCGCGACACGATCTCGCACAACAAGTGTCCGGTGCGCTGGTAAGCCGTGCGCCGCCCAACGTTAACGATCCACTCGCGTGAGATGGCCGCGTCCACCATGATGGTCCGCCATAGAAAGTCGCTCAGCCGCGGTTGGAACTTGCTCCAGCTGACCACGGTGGCATACGGGATAAATACTACTTTTGCGGACGTGAGAGTCCGCGTGCTGCTGTCCAGTTGTTTCAAGTGTAGGCCTGCCAAGTCGCACAGGTCTCCCGCCATGTGAAATGCAAGAATCTGGCGCCGCCCATCTTCCATTGTCTTATATCGGCAAGCAAATCCGTCGAGGAACATTACGAATTTTGATGGACGGTCCCCCTCCCGCATCAAGTCGCGGTCAGCCTCGACCTGCTTGACGGTTGGTCCGACCTCTTCGACCAGACGCCGTTCTCCATCGGTCAACACGCCAAATCGTTCAAGCTTTTGCAGGAGATCCACCATGGTGCACCATAACCAATCAGACTTCAAACGAACAAGGCCGTATATTGTTGGGTATGATGAATATCTTTTGACTGTCCCAAAAAACATCATATGATCTACAGTTTGGCACAGTGCTTGGAGACGCCTTGGTCTCGATTGGTTAGCAGCTGATCAGTGGATGGGGAAAGCCGCCCGACAACTCTGCAGTTGCCACAAAGCCTGAGCAGGCGCTTGTTTGGCTGGTCGTATGCCTGTGGCGTTTGGCATCTCCTGTGCAAGTGCTTGACGGCAGCGTGGATGGCGCAGGTGAAGTGATCTGCATCCCTAAACAGGTGGTGGACCAAGTGGTGCCGCTTGAGGTCGCGCCACATGCGTTCGATGTTGTTCAACCCGGACGCGCGCCGCTCGGTCAGGCAACGGCCTATGCGCCAAGCTGGACCGCAACGTGTCCACCCCGCGCTCGCTGAACCACCCTTGCCGGTGCCGCACACCGCGTCGGGGGCATCGCGCCGAACGCCTCGGGTAACTGGGCGCTGGTTCAGCCTTGCAGCGTCAACAGAGTCGTATGCGCCCCGTCCGCTTCACCGCGCACAACTGACCGCGACACCGCCTGTAGATCAGCGTCCTGCTTCCGTATCGCTACCAATGACGACCGACCCGCTCCAACAACTTCCAGCGAACGTCAACACTCACCCGAAATTATGGTTCGTGCAAGCGGCTGGGGCAGCCGGCTACCCCTTGGCGTGCATCTTCGCAAACCTGGGGGGAGGTACCGTTGGCGAAGTTGCCTGGTCTGCATCAATAAGCAACTATGATTTACAATAACCCGTCTTCTAGCAAGGAAACTGCTATTGTGCGATATAGGTCTGTATAAAAGAACAAACGACTGACTTCGCCAACCGCATCCGTACGACTCAGAAACGCAGATGGCATTAGTGAACTACCGACATTGGCGAGATGTTGGGACAAGCTGGCCCGAACCCTGGTTCGGCGGAACGGACAGCATTTATAAAGGCCCGGATCAGGCCGGCATCCTTCACGCCTCGCATACGCTCCACCCCCGACGATACGTCCACCGCCTGTGCGCCAGATGTGCGTATGGCCGCCACTACGTTATCCGGGTTAAGACCGCCGGCCAGCACCCACGGTACGGGGGGCACCCAGCCGTTCAAGACAGCCCAGTCGAACGGTACCGCATTGCCGCCGGGCCTCGTTGCTCCCAGTGAAGGTTTTGCATCGAGCAGGATGCGGTCAACGTCCGTCCCTGCGACGGGCAGGTCGCCGGCCTCCTTGACTCCAACCACATGCCAGACCGGCACGCCGAACCGGGAGCGAAGCGACGCAGCCCGTTCCAGGCTGGTATGGACCTGGATGGCGTCGAGCGGAACGGCGGCCAAGGTGCGCGCCACCTCCTCGTCCGCCGGCTCAACAAACAGGCCCACCCGCGCCGGGCCACGCCGGTAGGCGTCCAGGGTCGCCGCTTCAGTCGGAGTGACGGCGCGGGGGGACGCCGGGAAGAATACATAGCCCAACCAGTCCGCCCCGGCGTCTGCCACGGCGTCCAAGTCCGCCAGAGTCCGAACGCCGCAGATTTTAATGGTTACGGTCACGCCCTCTCCTCCAGTTCAACTCCCAGCGAGGCCAAGGTCCGCCAGAACCCAGGATACGTCTTGGACACGCAGCCCGGGTCAATGATGGTGATGCCTGGCACCCTCAAGCCTATAAGAGCGAAGCTCATCGCGATGCGGTGATCGGAGTAGGTTTGCACGTCAGCCGGTCCCATGGCAGTTGCCGGTCCAGTGCCGCCGGCAACGATCAGGTCGGCCCCTTCCTCCCGTCCCAGGCCAGGCGCGATGCGCGACAGCTCGGACGCAAGCGCCGCCACCCGGTCGCACTCTTTTACACGCAGGTTGAAGATGCCGGTGAAGCGGACCGGCGCCCGGTTGAACGCAGCCAGGACGGCAAGCGTCGGCACGGCATCCTGCATTTGCGAGCCGTCGATCACCGCCGGCAGGTTGGGGAAGGTGCGGATGATCCGGTAGGCCTGGGCGTCCGGCTGATTGAAAGCATCCGGTGCAAGGCCGAGGTCAATGGACCCACCCGTCAGCACCTCGGCGGCCCACAGGTAGGTAGCGGCCGACGCATCCGGCTCCACGACCAAGTTCGTTGCCCTGTAGCCGGTTGGGGCGACGCGCCAGACCGCCGGACCTGCCGGCTCAACTTGCGCGCCAAAGGCGGCCATTGTGGCTATGGTCAGCTTGACATAGCCCTTGGCGCCGATTTCAGGACCTGTCAGCGCCACCTCCACGGGGCCGCGCCCGCACGCTGCGACCATGAGCAGCGCCGACACATACTGGCTGGACAGGTTGCCATCAATCTCAACCCGTCCTCCTGGAAGGCAGCCCTGGCCGCGAATTACCACGGGTGGGCACCCGCTGCTTGCGGCCACATTCACGCCCAACGTACGCAGGGCATGGACGAGCGGCGCGATCGGACGCCGGCGCATGTGGACGTCGCCGTCCACCACCACCGTGCCGTCGACCAGGGCAGCAGCGGCCGTCAGGAAGCGGGTGGCCGTTCCGGCGTTGCCCAGGTGAAGCGGCCCGGTTGGCACCGTGAGCCGCCCGCTGGAGGTGACAAGGAAGCTTGTGTCATCCGGCTCCTCGATGGACACGCCCATGCCGTGTAATGCGGCGGCCATCACCGCCGTATCATCGCTTTTGAGCGCGCCTGTCAGCCGGCTAGTTCCGCTTGCCAATGCCGCGAGCAGCAGCGCGCGGTTGGTTATTGACTTGGACCCGGGCAGCGTCGCCCTGCCGCGAATGGGATGCCGGGCCGGGCTGACCGATATGAGGGCGGGATAGTCGGCACTGTCGGCCATCAAACCTGGTCCGGCACCGGGGCCTGAGCTGCCTGCATCAACCGGGCAACATGGCCCTGCGGGCACAGCCTGAGCATAAGCTCCTGGGCAAGCCGGCCGCGGACGCCGGTTCGGGTTGCAAGCAGGTCGAGGCACCCGTCCGGCGCGCAATAGCGGCCTAGCGCGTCCGAGGTGCAGCCTACGAAGACGATCCGTTTCACTCCTCGTGCGGCCTCATGCTCCAGGAGATAGGTCCGCATAACGGTGGACAGGGAGGCCGCCCTCAGCTCATGCCGGTTGAGCTGCCACTCGACGAACGTCCCCTCCTTCTGTCGCCAGCCGGAAAGGTAGCTCATCCATCGTCCCGACGGAGCCCGTACTCCCATTGCAAACGAGCCAGGGACTTGGCGGATCGCTGCTTCCCACCTCCTGCTGCGCCCACGCGGTACCGGGTACATCGAAGCTCCGTGCAGTTCCTCCACAGCCTGGATGGCGTCGTCCGGCTGCAGGTCGGGCACGAATGACAGCCCAAGGTCACGCTCGGCCCGGCGTCGGAAATAGTAGTAGTTCCTTCGGCTGCGCGGTCGGAGGCGTGACAGGAATCCCTCGAAGCCGCCCTCGAGCGACAGGTCCGTGCTCACCTCCCTTCCGAGCCAGCCGAAGGCGATGTTTGCTGCGTCCGGCGTTGCCGATGGCGTCGTTCCGGCAGCACGCACCGAGACCATGACCATATGGACCCAGGGCAGGCCGAGCACGGCCTTCGCAGCCGCCTCAATCGCCACCATGCGTTGGCCCGAAGCCGCGACGACCACGCCATCGCCGGATAAGTTGCCGCCCTTGATGACCCCAGTCGGTACGCCGAACTGATTCCGTCCAAACAGGAGGACGGCCGCCACGGGATGGCCATCCCTTTCCAGCACGACAACCAGCGGGCTGTTCCGCCACACCGCCGCCCTGTTCAGTAACCAGAACGGATCGGTAGTCATGTCGGATGTCAGGCCGTGGAACCGGCGCAGCGCCTGCACTATAGGGATTGCGGACTGGACACGTTTCCGTCCAACAAACAGCCGGCACCTGAACTGGCCGACCTCCGATGACCGGGCATCCCCACGCATGTAAAAGTCGTCAGGCATATAATGCAAGCGGGTTACTTTCCATGTCTATCAAAAATGACCAGCAGCAGTCAGAAGCTAGGAAAAGCAGGCAAAGCTAAACCCGTTCCTGTTTTTCTTCAAATAAGCTTTAGAGAGCAGCGCCTTGGGTTCTCAAACCGGTGGAATACTTTCAGTTTTGTTCGCTCGGTTTCCAGGGCGCTCCATTTAAGGATTTGCCACACTCCAGCTTGCGGCACCAAAGCTCTGCGTATTCTGATCCCGCTCTGACCCTGTTGAGTCCGGCGGCGCAGGCTGCGCCGCCGGGCCAGACTCGGGCGTCGAGTAATCAGGCTGGGAGGAAGACGCTCGGACCTACCGCACCGGCGTTGGCCATGCTCACGTCCGATGCTGCGGGATAGCCGGGCAGCATGGCTGCGCTTGCCCCTTGGCTACCCGCGGCTGAGGCACCGGTAGAAAGAGCGCCGTAGTCCCAAGAGTAGCCGGACCCCCCGCTGCTTCCGGATGCTGCCCCGGCGCCGCTGAAGATAGCCGCCACGCCGTCCGCCCCAATAAAATTAACCAAAGGAGCGAAAGACGCTTGCCCAAGCAGGGCCGTGGTGTCCACGCCGCTGGACGGGCTGCCCGCAGCGCCGTTGCTCAAGGCGTATGTCAGACCGTCCTGCCCCAGCAGGTCCACCAACGGCCCGAAAGGGCTGTCCGCAAGCGAGGCACCAGAACCGCTCATAAAGGGGTTAGAGCCATCCCCGCCCGACATGCCGCCAAACCCACCAAAGATGGTCTGCAGATCCAGCTTGGACCCGTCAGCGGGCACGCCGGAGGCATCCTGCCCGCCTAGGGTCGTAAGCACGCCGCCCAATCCACTCTGGTCGGTGCTGGCGTCCATTACACTGCCAGCCGTGCTGACGACGGCAGGGCTTTGGCTGGTGGCAGCATCGCTCCCGGACGCAGCCCCGCTTGCGGCTGAAGACGCGAACGGGTTGCTGCCTGCGCCAGTGGCAGCGCTGAATAGCCCGGTGGTTCCGGGATAGTTGGTGAATGGATTGGAACCCATGGCAGCGCTACCGAACGGATTGCTGCCCAGGCTTGCATAGTCACTAGGGTTTATATTGCCGAAAATGGTTTCCGGGGTGACCCCTTGGATGTCGAGCAAGCGCCCAAACGGACTTTGTCGCAGCGACGAGGCGAGGTCACTGCTGCTACCGCTGCTGCTGTCGGATGAGGGCGCTCCGCCTGTTGCGGCCGTGCTCCCCATGCTGCTCGCGCCCCCAAAGATCGCACTGAAATCGGTGCCGCCCGTAGCGCTGCTCATTGTGCCGCTCATGGATGTTTCCCCTGTGCCTGTTGTGTCGTTTAGGCTTCCAAAAATGCTGCTGTAATCGGGGCTGCCTGTCCCGACGCCGCCCACGGATGCGCTGCTTCCGCCTGACGCGCCCGCCAGATTTCCGAAGATAGAACCCAGATCGGGACTGCCAGCCACGCTGCCCGAGGCGGCGCCGCCCACCGTCATGCCGGCCTGCGACGTGCCGGGACCGGCGATGGTAGCAGGGCCGCTGCCGACCGCGCCGCCGTAGTCGTAGGCAACAACGAACGCGTTGTTGCCGCCCTGGATATCCACCGTGTTGCCGCCGTTGCCGGACGCGTCGCCCGATGCGTCCGCGCTGTGCGCCACCACGAACTGGTTGTCGTCTCCATCTACGGAAACGTTGTTGCCGGACGGCTCGCCGCCGTCGAACGACGGATACTTGAATGACACGACAAACTGGTTGTTGCCGCCCTCGACAACGACCGAGTTGCCGCCGTTGCCGGTGCTGCCGGCAGCGGATGAGTAGTCGTAAGCAACCACGAACTGGTTGTTGCCGCCCTTGACCGTGACGGTGTTGCCGCCCGTGCCGGCCGCTCCGCCCGATAGCGAGGCGTCATACTTGATGACGAACTGCTTGTTACCGCCGTCGATGGTGATGTCACCGCTCCCCGGGCTTACAACGAGCACGTTCGGCCCCCAGGGATTGCTGTTCTGAAGGTTGCTGTAGTCGTAGCTGCCGCTGGCCGCAGCTGCGGGGGCCTGGCCGTCCCTCGAGTTGTCTGTCAATTGTATCATCCTTTTCGGTTGGACTGATGGAGCGCGTCGCCACCCTGGCGTCGGCGCGGGCCTGCACAGGCCGCCCCGGGCGCATCGTGGAAATGCGCGTTCCGGCCTGTGGGACTTGCGGCAGCGTCCAGCTCCCCTGGCCGCCCAACGCCAGGTGCAAGCCGCGAAGGGCGTCTCATGCCTTGTGCGCCTTCATCGCGGGACGCCCAGCAGGCGTAGGCTGAGGCACGGACGCCAAGTCTTGCGGAGTGCCCTCCGTACGGGGAGGTGGGGCAGGAACCCGCCGGTAAGCCTGGCCGGCGCGGACCACCTCGCGGCGGACATCACGGGCACTTTCGAAGCGGTCGAACAAGGTCCCGGCCTCGTCCCACCGGATCGCGCGCTGCAGCGCCGTCAGGTCCTCGACGTAGCGGCCCACCACCTCAAGAAGCGCCGCCTTGTTGTTCAGGAACACGTCACGCCACATCGTGGGGTCGGAGGCGGCGATGCGCGTGAAGTCCGTGAAGCCGCCAGCGGCATACTTCAGGATCTCGCCCTTCAACACGCCTTCCAGGTCGTCTGCCGTATTGACGATGTTGAAGGCGAGCAGGTGAGGCAGGTGCGAGGTGACGGCCAGCACCTTGTCGTGGTGCTCCGCGCCCATCAGCTCGACCCGCGATCCGAGCGCGCGCCAGAGCGCCGCAACCTGGTCCACGGCATCTTTGTCCGTGACGCCGCCCGGCGTCAGGATGCACCAGCGCCCTTGGAATAGCCGCTCGACCGCGGCCTGGGGTCCCGACGCTTCCGTACCCGCCACCGGATGGCCCGGCACGAACCGGCGCATGTCGAGATGCGGCGTCACCAGCTCGATCACACGCCCCTTCACCGATCCCACGTCGGTTACGATGGCGCGGGGGCTCAACCCATCGGCGATGGCGCGGGCAGCCTCGTCACTCGCGCCAACAGGGATGCCGAGCACAACCAGGTCGGCGCCACGCACCGCGTCGGCGACGCTGGTCGTTGCCGCGTCCACTAGGCCAAGGGCAAGCGCCAAGTCGAGCGTGTCCTGCCGCCGCGCCGTGCCGACTAGGTGTCGGGCAAGGCCGAGCCGGCGCACGTCCCGAGCCATTGAGCCATTGATCAGGCCGATGCCTACAAAGGTGATCTGATTGAACAAGGGTTCGGCGTCCAAGCCATGCGGACCTGCTGCCGCCCTGTGATCGCCGCCGCCGTCCATCACGCGCCAGCCCGGCCGCGTTCGGCATCCTGTAGGCACCGGGCTTCCTTCAAGTTCTCAGTCAGCAGGAACGCAAGCTCCAGACTCTGCTCGGCGTTCAAGCGTGGGTCGCAATGAGTGTGGTAGCGGTTGGCCAGTGCCGCGTCGGTGATCGCCTGGGCGCCGCCGATGCACTCGGTCACGTCTTGCCCGGTCATCTCGATATGAATACCGCCGGGGTAGGTGCCCTCCGCCCGGTGTACGGCGAAAAAGCCCTCGACCTCCTGCATCACCTGGCCGAACGGACGGGTCTTGTAGCCCGACGCGGCCTTGACCGTGTTGCCGTGCATGGGGTCGCACGACCAGACGACGCTCGCTCCTTCACGCTGTACGGCGCGGACCAGGGCCGGCAGGTGCCGGGCGACGCCCTCGTGGCCCATCCGGGCGATAACGGTCAACCGCCCCGGCTCGTTGTCCGGGTTGAGCATGCCACATAGGCGCAGCAACGCGTCCGGCGTCATGGTCGGGCCGGCTTTGAGGCCGACCGGGTTCTTGACGCCCCGCATGTACTCGACATGCGCCCCGTCAGGGTCGCGGGTGCGGTCGCCGATCCAGAGCATGTGGGCCGACGTGTTGTAGATGTCGCCCGTCGTGGAGTCGGTCCTGGTCATTGCCTCCTCGAAACCGAGCAGCAAGGCCTCGTGCGAGGTATAAAATTTGGTGGATGCCATGGCGGGCGTCGTCGTGTCGGAGATGCCGCACGCCGCCATGAATGTGAGCGCCTCCGAGATACGGCCTGCCACGTCCCGGTAGCGCTCGCCCTGTGGAGACCGCTTGACGAAGTCCAGGTTCCAGCGGTGCATCCCGACGAGTGCGGCGTAGCCGCCCTCCGTCAAGGCACGCAGCAGGTTCAGCGTCGCCGCGGCCTGCGCGTAGGCGCGCACTTGCCGCTCCGGGTCAGGCCGGCGAGCACCGGGAGTGAACTCCAGCGCGTTCACGATATCGCCGCGGTAGGTCGGCAGCTCCACTCCGTTGAGTGTTTCGGTGTCCGACGACCGCGGCTTGGCGAACTGTCCCGCCATGCGGCCCACCTTCACCATGGGAAGACCAGCGCCGAAGGTGAGCACGACCGCCATCTGCAGCAGCACGCGCAAGGTGTCGCGGAGGTTGTCGGCCCGGAACTCGGCGAAGCTCTCGGCGCAGTCGCCGCCTTGCAGCAGGAAGGCGCGGCCGGCCGCAACCTCGCCAAGCTGCCGACTCAGCTCGCGCGCTTCGCCTGCGAACACGAGAGGGGGATAGCTGCGCAGCTGCGTCTCGACCGCGGCCAGATGGCCGGCGTCGTCATAGGCCGGCTGCTGCTTCGCCCTGAACGCTCGCCAGGACGATGGCGACCATTCGAGATTAATGGAAGCGGGAGAAAGCGCGAAGGCGGTATCCGCCTGCCGACGCCTGAATTGGGTCATATGGGCACCTGTGTGCATCGCCGCGCCCGCTGCGGACCAGTCGGGCGGGGACTATGGCTTCGGGTGGGTTGCCGGGCTTGCGGCATCAGCCGGCCAGGCCGTATTCGGATTGGGGCGCTGTTCCCCTTTCGGCGAAGCGCACGGCGTCCTCCGCGGCACGCAACAGGGCCGCAGCCTTGTTGCAGGACTCCTGATACTCGACTTCCGGGTCCGAGTCGGCGACCACTCCGCCGCCTGCCTGAACATACAGGGTGCCAGACTTCACCAGCCCGGTCCGCAGCCCGATGCAGGTGTCGAAGTTGCCGTCCGCGCCGATGTAGCCGATGCCGCCGGCATAGAAGCCGCGCCGGGTCGGCTCCAGCTCGTCTATGATCTCCATCGCGCGTATCTTCGGGGCGCCCGACACCGTACCCGCTGGAAACCCGGCGCATAGAACGTCCAGCAAGTCGGCGCGCGTCTCGTCCAGTTCGCCTTCGACGTTGGATACGATGTGCATGACGTGCGAGTAGCGCTCGACGATCATCTTCTCGGTGACGCGCACAGAACCGACCTTGGCCACCCGGCCCACGTCGTTGCGGCCGAGGTCGAGCAGCATCAGGTGCTCGGCCATCTCCTTGGGGTCCGCCAACAGCTCACGCTCCAGCTCCAGGTCCTCGCTGCGCGTGGCGCCGCGCGGCCGGGTGCCGGCGATGGGCCGCATGGTGACGATGCCTCCGCGCAGCCGCACGAGGATTTCCGGCGAGGAGCCAACCAGCGCAAACTCCCCGAGGTCCAGGTGAAACGAGAATGGCGACGGGTTGAGCCGGCGCAGCGACCGGTAAAGCGCCAGCGGAGGCAGCCGGAACGGCAGGGAGAAGCGCTGCGATGGCACGACCTGGAACGCGTCGCCCGCACGTATATATTCCTGCGCCGCCCGGACCATCCCATGATATTCGGCCCGGGTGCAGTTGGAGACAGCGTGCTGCGACCCGCGAGCAAGCGGCAACGGGGCGCTGTGGGGCAGGCTGCGCTGCAGGTCGGACACCACGTCGGCCAGCCGTTCCCGGGCGCGTTCATAGGCAGCAGCGGCGTGCAGGCCCAGAGCGGGATACACCGGCGTGACCACCGTCATGCGGTCGAGCACGTTGTCGAACACCACGATCACGGTCGGGCGCATCAGCATGGCGTCCGGCAGTCCCAACTCATCCGGATTGACCGAGGGCAGGCGCTCGATCAGTTGCACGAAGTCGTAAGCGAAGAAGCCGATCAGGCTGGCGCTGCCCGGCGGCAAGCCCGCAGGTAACTCGATGCGGCATTCATCCACCAACGCCCGCAGGCTTTGCAACGCGGGCAAGGACGACGGTTTGTACTCGTCCACGCCGAACCGGACGGCGCGGTTCACCTCCGCCCGCTGGCCATAGCAGCGCCAAACCAAGTCGGGTTTCATGCCGATGTAAGAGTAGCGCGCCCGGGCCGTGCCGCCGTCAACAGACTCCAGCAGGAAGCTGTGGCGCTGGCCCGACGTAAGCTTCATCATCGCCGAAACCGGCGTTTCTAGGTCTGCGACCAAGGTGGTCCAAACCACCTGGGATCGGCCGCTCTCATAGGCCGCGGTGAACGCGCCGGATTGGGGGAAAGCCTGCATAGGTGGAATCCTCAGTGCGCCGTGGACACGGAAACCGCGTCGGACGTGCGGGGCTGTGCGCCGCCCAGCAGGCTAACGGTGGCCGCAGCGACGTCAGCCTGTCGCATCAGGCTTTCGCCGACCAGGAAGCAATGGATGCCGAGGGCACCCATGCGCTGCAGGTCAGCGTTCGAGCGAATGCCGCTTTCGCAAACCAGGATGCGATCCGCAGGCACTAGTGACGCTAACCGCGCAGTAGTGGACAGGCTGACCTCAAGGGTCCTCAGGTCGCGGTTATTGACACCGACCAGCGACGAGCGCAGCCGCAGCGCACGCTCCAACTCGGCTTCATCGTGGACTTCAAGCAGCACGTCGAGGCCGGCCGCCGCGGCGGCGGCCTCCAGCTCTGCCGCCTGGCCATCGCTGAGCGCCGCCAAGATAAGCAGCACCGCGTCTGCGCCGATCACCCGCGCCTCGAAAACCTGATAAGGTTCCAGGATAAAGTCCTTACGGAGCACCGGCAGCGACACCGCGGCGCGAGCGACGATCAGGTGCGCTTCGCTGCCCTGGAAGTACGGCCCGTCGGTCAGCACGGACAGGCAAGTTGCGCCGCCTGCCGCATAGGCCTGCGCCAGGGCCGGCGGATCGAAATCCAAACGGATCAAACCCTTGCTCGGGCTGGCGCGCTTGATCTCCGCAATCAAGCCGGGCTGCCCGGCCTCCACCTTTGTCTGCAAGGCCCGGAGGAAGCCGCGCGCCGGCTGCTCTGGCAACGCCGCCTCCAATTCGCGCATTGGCCGGCTCGCACGGCAAACCGCAACGTGCCTGCGCTTTTCCGCGCAGATTTCAGCAAGCTTGCTCATGCATGAACCCTATTCGTTGAGCGAACCAAGCTGTCCAGTCGTGCGGCGGCGCATCCACAGTCTATGGAGTTGCGCGCCAGTTCCGCGCCGCCCAGCAAGGTGTCTGCCCGGCCCGCGACTACCAGGGCCGCCGCCGCGTTCAGCACCACGATGTCCCGGTATGGGCCGTGTTTCCCTCCCAGCAGGGCGTGCAGCGCCGCTGCGTTATCCCTGGCGTCGCCGCCCCGTAGGCTGTCGGGGGAAGCACGGGGAAGGCCGGCGTCCTCCGGAGTCACGTCAAAACACGTCACGGTGCCGCCGCGCAGCTCGGCGACATGGGAGTGAGTGGTCGTGGTCAGCTCATCCAGTCCGTCGCCGCCATGCACGACCCAGGCTCGCTCGGACCCGAGCGCGCGCAACACCTCTGCGACTGGGATAAGCCAGTGCCGCGCGAACACGCCGAGCAGTTGCCGCCGGGCACCCGCCGGGTTCGACAACGGGCCCAGCAGGTTGAACAGCGTGCGTGTGCCCAGCTCGCGCCGGCTTGGGCCGACATGCTTCATCGCGCCGTGGTGCCGGGGCGCGAACAGGAATCCGACGCCGCCTTCCGCGATGACACGGCCTGCATCCTCGAACGGCACCTCGATGTTGACGCCCAGTGCCTCAAGCACGTCCGCACCGCCGGAACGGGATGACATTGCGCGGTTGCAGTGCTTGGCGACCAGCACGCCGCAGCCCGCCACCACGAAGGCCACCGCGGTGGAGATGTTGAACGTGTGCGCACCGTCCCCGCCGGTTCCGCAGGTATCTATGACCCCCTCGGGCGCGGTGACCGGGACCATGTGCGTGCGCATGGCCCTTACAGCGCCGATGATCTCGTCCACAGTCTCGCCGCGCACGCGCAGTGCCATCAGCAGGCCGCCGATCTGCGTCGGCGTCGCAACGCCTTGCATGAGCAGATCGAACGCGGCCTCGGTCTGCTCCGACGTTAGCGTCGCGCCGGCGGCGACGCGGCCCAGGACAGGCTGCAGCGCGTCACTCACGCGTTGTCCCCGGCCTCTTGCAGCGCCTTGACCTGAACAAGGGCCAGGAAGTTGCCGAGCAGACCGTAGCCTGCGTCCGTTTCGATGCTCTCGGGATGGAACTGCACGCCGTGGATCGGCAGGCGCTCGTGCCGCAGGCCCATGATGAGACCGTCCGCGGTCCAGGCGTTGACGGCCAGGCAGGGCGGAAGGCTGTCCCGCTCTACGACAAGGCTGTGATAGCGGGTTGCAGGGAAAGGGTTTGGCAGTCCGGCGAACAGGCCGGTCCCGTCATGGTGGATGGCACAAACCTTGCCATGCATCGGAGCTGGCGCGCGAACCACCCTGCCGCCGAACACCTGCCCAATGGCCTGGTGCCCCAGGCACACCCCCAGCACCGGGCAGACCTCCGCCGCCCGTTCGATCAGGGCAAGCGAGATGCCTGCGCGATCCGGGTCGCAGGGACCCGGCGAGATCACTACGGCATCCGGCGCGCGGGTCAGCGCCTCGCTGGGCGTAAGGATGTCGTTGCGGATCACGTCCACCTCAGCGCCTAACTCGCTCAGGCGGTGGAACAAGTTAAAAGTGAAGCTGTCATAGTTGTCGATGAGCAGCAGCTTCGCCCTAATACCGGAGGTAGGTGCAGGGAGCTTCCATGCGTCTGCGTCGCCCCGCTCCTGGCGGCAGGCAGTGGAACGGTCCGACAGCCACTCCGGCGACGGCAGGCTGTGGCCAAGGGCGTTCATGCCGCCGCCTCCGAGATGTAGCTCATGCCCCGGCCAAACGATTGCAGGTTGCCTGCCTTGTTCTCCAGCACGCGCTTCAGGCTCATGGCTTCAGCACCATAGTCCTCGATCTGCAGTTTGCCGTGCTGCGGCAATGCATCTTTTGGGAAGAAGGCGATGCGGTGCTGGATGCAGCCTTTCGCCTCCGGGTTGCCGAACGCATAGGAGCAAGGCACCAGCATCAGCAGGTTGCGTTGCCGGAAGTTCAAACGACGATACTGGTGTTCAAACTCCAGGATCATGTAATTCTTCATGTCGTGGCGGCGCACACTCACCTCGACCGGCTGATCGTACTCGTCACGGAACTCGCCGCGGTCAGCAACCGCGTCGCCGCCGGGCTTGATGAAATAAGCCCATTCGGAGAAGTTACGGATGTCGCCGAGGAACTCAGACGCCATATCCAATGGTGCATCCACGAAGATGGACTCAGTCTCGATGTCAAAACGACCCGGCACGGCTGCGTCGTGGCCGGCCTTGCGCTCCAGCGCCGCCTTGAGTGAGCGTATCTCGGCCGTGTGGACGGTATGGACGCCCTGCATGATCATCGGCGTCCGCCGCTCCGGGCCGATGAAGCTGAGCCAATGGAAGTATGTCCCATCCTCGTCGGAACCGACGTACTCCGAGGGGAACAGCAGTGCCGGGTAGCACTGGAAGTATTCGCCATGCTTGTAGCCGCAGTGCCACTCGACGCCGTTGAACAGCCCGGTCTCGATGGGACGCACATGGTAGAACAAGTCATGCTGATAGCCGGACGCCGTGCCGCGCCAGGTGTTCTCGTCAACCTGCTCGATCATGCGGCTGTAGAGCGTCCATTCGTCCAGGTTCCGCAGATCGCGCAGGTAAGCATATGCGGCGTCCGGAGAGGCTGCGATGAAGGTGGACGTCGCGAAGGTGTTGCTTTCCATGAGTGCCTACTCCTAGTTGCCTGCGACCACGGGGAAGCTCATGCTTGCCCCGGCTTGAACGGTTTGGGCCGCACTCAGCCCCTCGTTGCGTCCGCGGGTCGGGGCTTGCTGGTCCGCGTCAATCACCACGTCGAGGATGAATGGCCCGTCGGCGGCCAGCGCGCGGGCCATTGCCTCTTCCAGGTCGTCCTCACGCGTCACGCGCAGCCCGTCTGCGCCCATGGCGCGGGCGAGCATCGCAAAATCGGCCGGGGGGAAGCAGGCGTCAGCACGGCCCGCCATGCCCAGCGCGGCCATGCCCTGGAAACACATGTTGTAACGGCCGTCGTTTAACACGATCCACAGCGCGGGCACGCGCAGCTTCGCTGCGGTGTTGACCTCGCCGCTATTCATCAGCATGGCGCCGTCTCCGACGATGGCGACCGCCTTGCCGTTGCGGCCCAGCGCCGCTCCGAGCACGCCTGTTGCGGCGTGACCCATGGAGCCAAGGTTCGTGCTGACCCGGTAGCGCCCGGGCCGCGCGAAGCGCAGGTAGTGCGTTGCCCAGGTGAAAGCGTTGCCGGACTCCGCTAGAACCACGGCGTCGCCGTCATCCACGATGCCGCGTTGAATGACCGCCATCAGCGCCTCCGGGCGCACGGGACCCGTTCCGGCCGGCATGGAAGCAACTGGGTGCGGCCGCGGCGGATGGGCTGGCTTGGCCACGTGGCGCGTGGGCCAGGCTGCCAGCAACTCGTGCAGGAAGTCGCTGACCTCCGCCTGGACGGCATAGGTTTCGGCCTGTGGGTAGGCGACTCCGGGCACCATCGGATCCACGTCCACGTGGACGAAGCCGCCCGGCGGGACCAGGCCCGCCGTCCAAAACGAGGTTGGCTCGCCCAGCCGTGTGCCCAGCACCAGCGTGCGCTGCGGTGCGTACTCTTCCAGGTACGACACGATGGATGCGGTGTGACCGCCCATTCCGGTTACGCCCAGGAACAGAGGATGGTCTTCGGGGAATACGCCCTTCGCCCGCGGCGAGCACATGACTGGCGCGCCCGCCTTGTCGGCAAGCGCTTGCAAGGCGGAAGCCGCGCCGCGGGCGCCAAAGCCGGCCCAGATCGCAAACCGTCCGGATGACAGCAACTCGATGCAACGCGCGATGGCAATGTGGTTCACATGAGGCCGGCCTGAGCCCACCGCGTTCAAGCGTGGCAAGGGCTGCGGCAGCATCGCGCCCTGCACGGAGTTGGGAATGCTGATGTGCGCGACATAGGCACCGGGGCGGCGCAGGCCGGCTTCCATGCGGCGCAGAACCTGTGGCAACTGGTCGGCTGTTTCCAGGATCACGGCGTCGTCGAACCAGGCGCCAGCCTCGAACATGGCAGAGGTCGGCATCGTGTAGCTGCTGGTTTCCTGGATGCCGCCACGCCCGCGATGCGGCGCCGAGCCGTAGGCGGATACCAGTATCAGCTTTGCGCCTTCTGTCCGGGCAGCAAGAACACCGGTCAAGGCGTTGGTGATGCCGGGACCGGTGGTGGTGAACAGCACCACTGGGCGACCGGACGCGAAGTGCGCTTCAACCGCCGCGAACGCGGCCCCGCATTCGTGCCGGAAGTGCAGCAGGTCGAGGTGCTTTGAAAGCGCCGCCCAGATCAGCGCCTGAGCACCGCCGCATACGCCATAGGCATGCTGGACCCCAAGCGAACGGAGGGCTGCCGCGAGGCCTTCCGCCACCGTGAGTTGCACGGGCTCCAGGGCGGATACCCCTTGGCTTGTCAGGCCGTCGTCAGTGCACGCGAGTTCTGGTGTCTCAAGCATGGACGTACTCATGTCGGAACCGCCGGGCTCGCGCAGTTCATGACGGCATATGCAACGGCGACATGTAGCGTGTCGGCTTTGGCAGCCGTGGGCGCGATGGGTGCAAGCCGGGCAGAGGCAGGGAACGCTGCTTCCGATATTGTATTCAACATAATTGTCTCCTGGTGGCTCGGCAGCAACTGTCGCGGCAAACGGGCGACCAGTCTGGGCTGCAGGCGCCCACGGCGGGGCGCCCGCAGCTTCGCTGCTAGGTGGTCAGGGTATTCCGTGCCGTTTGAGCTATAAGTGCTTGGCCCAGCGCCGTCGGATCGAAGTATGGATCAAGGAAAAGCGACGCATGCTGTACTTCCGGATCCTGCCCAACGATCCCCGGGTTGTAGGTGGGCACCGTGCCGATGTTGGGCGTGCTCGAGAGGACGGGTTGGCTGATGTTGGTGAACCCGTAGTCAATCGGAGTGGCCGCCATTCCCTGGAACAGCGTGTGCAGGTCCAGTTCCTTCACGTCCACGCCCGGGTTGCTCGCGCCAAACTGCGTGAGGCTGGACGTGAGGTCCGTGTTGAACAGGTCTACCAAACCTTGGAACTGTTGGGCCGTGGCTCCCGTAGCCGCAAGGAACGCGGGTGAGCTAAACAGCGGCGCCAGCGTGATGTCCGGCAAGTTGGAAACGAGGAAATGCTTGGCGCCATCCGCAACAAGATGTTGCATTCCCGAGATGATTGCGGTGACGCTGTCCGCCACGCCCTGTTGCGGGTCCTCCGTGCTCGGCAGGGAAATGTCATTGCCGCCAAACGTGATGGAGACTACCGCATTGGAGGAAACGACCCCGTCTTGCTTCTGGAACTGCTGGATCTGTCCGGCAAAGGTGCTGAGCGGCGTCTTGCTCGCATCCGGGTCGAACGGGTTGGGTATGCCGAGGCTGCGTGCCGTGGCACTCTCGTAGGCGTAGTTCTCCTGCTGTCCCGGCGCCGTCGCCCCAAGGTATTGGGCTAGGTCGGTGGTCCACTGTGGGCCATCGGAGAAGTTGCCCGTAGAAGAGTATGGCGCCGCCGCCGTACCCGCCACCTGGCCGAGCGACTGTTGTAGCGCGGCGGTGTTGCCGTTGTCTGCAAGACGGTCGCCGAACACCAGTAGCTTGGTTGCGGTGTAGCTGCTGCCGTCTTGAGCCGTGAGCTGAAGTGGGTTGGACGGGGCCGGAGCATAGTTGCCAAAGAAGGGGTCGTAGTAGTTCGCATAAGCGTTGGTGGCCAGAACAGGCGGGCTGACCGGGTCGGTCGCGCCAGGAAGAGCGGGCGCGAACGACGCGCCAGCCGGAAGACTAGGCAGGTTGGTCGAGGCAAGGCCAGATGAGGAGGCAGGAGCGGTTGTGCCGGTGCCGGTCGACGTCGTCGCCCCAGTTGCACTGGTGCTCGACGAACCACCAACAGCGGAGAAGGTAAACGACTGTGGTGTGTTTTCGTGGTACTCGACGAACGTGCTGTTCGCAATTGCCATACCATCGAGGGTAGCGCCCATGACGAGCAGATTACGGTCAGTGTCTGGCGTGCCATCATAGGCATCGTTGAGGAAATCCACCGATACGGTATGGACACTGGTGCCATAGGAGCCAGTCACCGTGAACGCCTGGCTTTCGCCGGCGCTGTGCAATGCGGTGACAGTGTTCACGCCGCCTTGCTGAACGCCATCCACACTAAATGTGAACTGTGCGTCACCGAGATAGGCGTCCTCGGCAATTTGCAACACGAGCGTGTTGGACGCGGAGCCGCTGGAACCTGTCCCAATGCTTCCCGTAACGCCTGACCCTGTCGTGTCCTCGCCGTGTGGCGCAGCGCTTGTGCTGGACGTGGTAGTGCTGCCGGGCACCGCCGAGGAACCGTCAGTGGTGGTCGTGCCGGTCGATATCAGGCCGGCTGCCGCCGCTGCAGCGGCTAGGCCTGATGCAGGCACGTTACCCGGAACGTTCGGCACGCTGGCGGTTGGGTCCTTGAGGGTATAGCTGCCAACCTCGGCCGCATACTGCTGCGCGGGGTCGCCCCCATATTGGGTGACAGCTGTATATTGCGGAGGCGTCAGCACGGGCGGCTGCTTCTGGAACACCGTTACGTTGTCCACGGTCGAACCGTCGTCCGTCAGGCCGTACACGACATTGCGGGCCGCATCCACGGCGTAGAGCTTATTGTCTCCAGGGTTATAGACGATGTCGTTGAGGTTGCTTTCAGTGTTGTACAGGGTCGTCGCGCCGTCCGGGCCGTTTGTCTGCGCATATTGAAGCGAGTTGAACTGCGGCGTCACGGTCGCCTGGGAAGGGTCGGTGCCGAACAGCCCATCCACCTTGAGCACACCCTGCAGCTCGTCGGCGAGCGGGCCGACGGCGGCCGCGGTTTCCGGGGCAAGGCCGCCGCCGGCAGCGATGTAGACCGTGCCATCCGGCGTGATAGTCAGGCCGTTCATGCCGATGGAGATAACGCGGTCCTCCCCGGTCGTCGGATTGAACTCGCGGAACGAGGCAAGTCCTGTAAGGACCGTTTGCTGTCCACCCGCAGGGTTGGTGATGTCCACCCGCGTGATGGAGGCGGTGCTGCCGCCACGCTCGCTGACCAAGCCTGGGATGAACGGGATCACGGGCGCAGTGTCCGCACCGGACGCACCATTCGGGGTGCCGGTACCTTGCTCAAGCACGTAAAGGTTGCCGTCGGGGCCGATGGCCATTCCGCGTGGGCTGTTCAGGCCGCTGGCGATAACCGTGCTGCTCCAGGCGCCGGTAGCCGGGTCTTGCTTGTAGTCCAGCACTTCGCCGGTGCCCGGCGAGGTGGCGGTGGCGGGACCTTGGTTGTCGATGGCGACGTAAATGTCTCCGGTTTGCTGATTGACCAGCACGTAGTTACCTAAGTGCAGCTCAGGCCCAGAGATCGTCGTGCGGGTGCCATCGGGCTGAACCTGGATGAGTACGCTGGGCGGTAGGTCGGCAGGGGCGATGGTTGGGTCGTAGATCGCATTGGAGTTGACGTATTCCAATACATACGCATCGCCAGTGCTGTTGTTGAAAGCGAGTCCGTTGACCTCGCTGAAGCCGCTGAGCCAGGCTTGGGGCACGCCACTGTTGACCGTGCCGTCGTAGCCCGTCGTCGTGTTCGTGCCGTCGATGCGGAGAATGCTGGAGTAGCCCGTGGGATACGGGATGCCGTTCAGCTCACTGACATAGATGGCGCCGTCAGGCCCAACCGTAACAGCGGTCGGTACCGCCTCGGTCTGCCGGGTGAAGAATCCGGTGTTGCCTGACGAATACTGCGGCGGCAAAGTGGAAGTGCTGGTCAGCCCAACCGTGCTGCCGCCGACGGACGTAAGCCCGCTGCCACCGCCCCCAACCGCCGCGCCGGCAGTGGGAAGGGCGGAGTCAGCGGCTACGGTGTTGGACGTATCATCAGCCATAATCTATAATTCTCCGAAGATTAGAAAACGGGACGTCGCCCGTACAGCACTAAGGCCTGTGCCAAAATGAAATGCAGGAAGCTAAGTCATACGTGTCTCGATGCGGGCGTCGCCAAGATGGCCAGCCACGCGATGACTGGTGACCGGCATCGGATACGACGAACAGGAAAGGATTATTAATCCTTATTGAGGCTATCAGGCCTGAGAGAAGCCATCTCGATCCAGAATGCGGCAAAGACTGACATTATCAGCCACTGTTTTGTTCGATTTATCAGTTAACGCCTGGATGGACGTGGGATGGAGGGTTAACTGCTTACCTCCCCTTGGCGGGTTGGCACCTCCGGCGGCGGCTGGATTGACAGTTACAGAGCCCACATTGCTGCGGCGATGCGCGCCAGTCCCGTGGTCGGCTGCGACGAGACCTCGGCGCGGGTGGCGGGCAAGACCTGGTGGCAGTGGGTCCTGCTCGGCTCGACCGCCATCTGCCACCTGATCGCCGAGACCCGCGCGGCCTGCGTCGTGACCGCGCTCCTGGACGGCGCGTGTCCGGCGGTCTGGGTGGCCGATCGCTATCGCGGCCAGTTGGGCCATGGCGCAGACCGCCAGATGTGCCTGGCGCATCTGCTGCGCGATGCGGCCTATGCGGTCGAGGAAGGCGATGAGGGCTTCGCCCCCGGCTTTCGCGTCTTGCTGCTGTGGGCCGTGGCGATCGGCAGGCGGCGAGACACCGTGAAGGACAGCACCCTGGCGCACTACGGTGCCGACCTGGAGCGGCGGCTGGACCGGCTGCTGGCAGGATCCACCCCCGCCCATCCAGCGGCCCGGCGCCTGTTCCGCGCCATGCGCCGGGACCGCGATGACCTGCGCTGCTTCGTCACCCGCCGTGACGTGCCCTATACCAACAACGCTCGCGAGCGCGCACTCCGCCCGTCCGTGATCTTTCGCAAAGTCACCGGCGGCTTCCGCGCCACCTGGGGCGCCAAAGTCTATGCTGCCGCGGCGACCGTGATCGCCACTGGCCGCCTGCATGGCCTGACCGCTCTCGCCGCGTTCCGCGCCGCTGTCGCAGGTCAATCCGTCATGCGCACTGACTGATCCAACCCCGGGGGTGAGCAGTTACCAATGGGGTAGTGCGTGGATCGGTTGTCTGGCGCTGAAAGGCTGGAGGTAGCAGAAGATTACCTCCTATTTTGTCCTTGTTGCTTGTGTGGGCGGTCCCTTGGGTGCAAGCGGTAAGCTGCATGCTCTGACAAGCGGTATGATGACGGTCATGTGTTCGGCCTGCAACGTGGCACGCTGACCGCTGGCCCAGATGGGTTCCGCGAACAAGCCGCAAACATGGACGCGGCATCGGGATGCCGGTGCAACACACGGGGTTCCTCGTTCGTCGGTTCGACCGATCATCATCTCCTGCACTCTTTGCACCAGGCATTTGCAAGCGGGTCAGCCAGCCGCGGCAGCCCCGGCCGCCGGCGCAGCGACTGTCTTGCTGTCCCGATAGGCTTCCCCGGTTGCCATCATGGCCCACACGATACGGGCTACCTTGTTGGCCAGAGCCACCACTCTTCGATCGACTTCGCCGATCGCTGCTTCAAAGACGAATTGAAAGTGCAATATCTTGCGCGGCTTGCGCTTCAGCAAGGTTAGCAGCCGGGCCGAGGCGCTCTTGCTCCCCAGCTTGGCGAAACGTATTATTGCCGTGGCGCCGACCACCAGCAACTGCTGCAGCCGCTCGTTGCCGGCCCGGCTGATGCCCCCTCCACCGCCATTCCAGGTGATGACGCACATGGAACTTTTGGCCACTCCGCCCAGGCGCTGGTGTCTGCCGGTCGAGTGCTCCCTTGGCACCGCCGGTTCCTACGCAAGCTGCACATCCGCTTGGACGCCGACACCGGGCAGATCGTCGCGGCGGCGCTAGCCACCGAAGACATCAACGACGGTGCCGAGGTCGGCACCTTGATCGATCAAGTACCGAGACCTATTGCCTTGTTCACCGCCGACGGCGCATGTGACCCTGACGATGTTTCCGTTATCATTGCTGAGCGCCGTCCCGAAGCACTGATCATCGTGCCGCCGCAGTCCACGGCGGTGCCGAGTAATACGGTTTCCGGATAATCAGTTCGGCTGTGTTGTCTCGGGCCACCAGTGGAATTTGGTTTGGGACTTGATCCGCTCCGGGTCGCCAGCGAGATCGACGCATCGCTTGGCGATGATGTGCTCAAGCTCGGCGAGGTCGGCGATGTGCTGGTTGGCGATCGGCTCGTCAACCAGCGTCCACAGCGTTTCGGCGGGTTGCAGCTCGGGCGTGTAGGGTGGCAGGTAGACGAGGCGAAGACCCTCGGGGACCTTCAGACCTGGCTCGCCATGCCAGCCTGCGTTGTCGAGGCCGAGCACAATGGTGCGCTCACGCCCGGCGCCGGCTTCCCGGGCGAACAGCGCGAGCAGGGCTTCGAAGAACGGCTTGGACACTCCGTTGGACAAGTACCAGAACGTCTCTCCCGTGGCAGGCGCTACGAAAACGGTCACGTAGAGCCACTCGAACCGGTGATGCCCCCATGCGGTCGGGCGCTCGCCAACCGGAGCCCAGACGCGGCGCAAAACTGGCTTCAAGCCGATCCGGTGCTCGTCGGTGGCGAACAGCTCGACGGGCCGCTCCGGATGGCGTGCGGCTTCTTCGGCAACAGCCGTGGCGAGCTTTTTTTAAAAGCCTCCGCCTCCTCCGGCGAGGCCGATTTCGGGTTCTTCGGGCGGGGCGTCTGGATCGACCAGCCGACCGCCTTCAGCGCCTCCCAGCCGCGCTGGGTTGCAACCCGGGCCAAGCCCAGCTCGCCTGCCATCCACCCGGCGACCTTGCGGCTCGACCACACCCCGCCATCGTCAGGTGGCGTCCGCAACCGCTCGCGCAGCTTCGCCAGCACCATTCCGGTCAGGATCGTAGCCGTCGTGCCGTTCCCCCGGCGTTGGTCGCCCAGCGCCGCAAGGCCATCGGCGTTGTAGCGGGCGCGCAACTGCTCGATCCAGCGCTTGCCGTAGGCGGTGATCGTGGACACCTCGGCGACGCTGTGACCCTTCGCCAGCAGCCGGATCGTCTGCAGGTGACGGCTCCTGCGCGCGTCGCTGCACGCGACGTATTCGGCTTCGAGTTCCGCCTCACTCAGGTGTGCAACGGTCTGAACCATGGATCCCCTCCGAAACCAGGAGAGCCAACCCTACCCAGGCCAAACCCGCTTGAGAATCCCGCCACACGCGAGTCAATCAGACGGAAACCGCATAAGACGTCCGAGACCGAACCCACGCAGCGGGACTGCCATCTGCAGCACGCCGAACCAAGGGGTTCGCCGGGTTTCGCCAAACACGGGCGGGCTGGCAGAGGGCATCCGACCACACGAAGCGGGTTCGGACCGAGGCGACCATCAGCAGGTCACCGGCGACGGGCTGTGCTTGCGCACGGACCAGCGCCGGGCGCCCGAGGTGAGCATTGCCATTCATACGCTCGGCCGCATGCTGCAGCTTGGACGCCTGGTCTCCGTCCGCATTGCCTGACCCTCGAGCGAGGCTGGGGCAGCTGCGCCTAGACGTCTGCTCTATGCAGCACGGCTACAAGGGTGAGCAATTACCCTTGGCACGGGCGTCGCGCCGGTCTATCTAATACTGCATTGGATCGGTTAGTTCATTGATGATGCCTCCTCACATCAATGCAGTATTCCGATACTTGTAGGTGAGAAAAGGCGCACATGGCGCAGGAATGGGACAGTACAGGCCGGTTGCAGGAAGGTTTTTCGGCTTTGGTCGGGAGCATTTCTCAAATCGTGTGGCTTTCAGAAGAAGGCGGCCGATGGACCTGGTCAAGTTCCAAGTGGGAAGCCTACACCGGTTTGAGCGACGACATGAGCCGGGGCCAGGGCTGGTTGGCAGCCATCCCTGCCAAGGAGCGCGAGGAAGTTGCGGCAGCTTGGCAGGATGCTCCGTTGAAGGGGACGCTGGATGTGGAGCATGGATTGATCCGCGGAGCCGACGGCGAAACGCGCTGGTTCCGTACCCAAGCCACGCCATTGTCGGCCAGGCCCGGATATGTCAGGGAGTGGATTGGCACCTGTACCGATGTGCATGAGATAAGGCAGGCCGAACGGCGAGAGGACTTGCTGCACACGGAGTTCCGACGCCGGAACCTTGACGTTATCGCCCTGATGCGTCTGATTTTGCGCCAGCTCCCAAAGACAGACGGGTCGGTAGAGGATTTCGCCTTGCGCCTCGAAAGCAGGCTTGACGCCCTCGCCCGGGCGCAGGCCATAGTGTCCTGCCGCCTAGGGATGACCGTGGACTTGGAGCAGATCGTCATGGGAGAGGCAATGCTCCACATGGCCCATGAAAGCGGGCAAATCCAAGTTACCGGTCCCGCAATCCCCTTGCTTGGCAAGGCTGCAAGCACGTTCGGCCTCATTGTGCACGAACTTATGGAAGCCTCAGTCATCTACGGCGCGCTTTCCAGGCCGGAGGGACGCGTTTCGATAATATGGCATGTGGACTCCGGCGACCTGCTCCGGTTCAAGTGGCTGGAGACAAGCCTTGACACGCCAGATGGACTATCACTGCATTACGGCTCTTGCCGGGAACTAATCGAGCACATGCTGGCAGATGAGTGGGGAAGCGCGGCCTCACTCGACGTTGGGCAAAGCGGCGTTCAGCACACCATCACTCTGCCCCTCAAAGCAGGCGTTATCGGGGCGTTGCCAAAGTAATCTTGGCCGCCCTGTTTGAACGCTGTTGATGATGTCAAAAGTCGATCAGCGTAAGTTTGATTGACCCCAGGCTGTGGAACGGTAGAAAATCCCCCATGATGGTTGCCCCTGCCGGCCCAGACGCACGCCGTTATTGGATCGGCGGCCGCCTTTTAGGAAGCGGCCTTCTGGACACCAGTGCTGGAAGCTGAGACGTTGACTTGGAAAGTGCTGTCGCGCTCGCACCCTTCGTTATGCAACAACTCCATCACAACTTCCTCCGCCACATCCCCGCTCGTGAACGCCGCCCCGATCCCGCGCACCAGCACGAACCGCAGCGCCCCATCCCGCGTCTTCTTGTCCCGCCGCATGTGCCCCACCAGACGCGCTGCCGAAAACCTCCGGTTCAGCATCCCGAT
>CAXTDP010000013.1:0-25252 GCA_964242295.1 uncultured Acetobacteraceae bacterium
GCGGCCAGCCAACCGGTTCTTCGAACGGCAGAACGGACGCGAAGCCGCGGAGTAGTTCCGATCCTCCTCGTTTGGCCGTTCCGGTCATCACGAGGCATGGAGCGCCGCGGCAGTCCAGCGGCTGCTGGAACCGTCCGGCTGGCCCTAGGACAGCCTCCCCGGAAGCTGACCGCGACGACGCGAACGGTCGAGGCTGCGGCAAGGGCTGTCTGGACACGCCCGGGACAGGGGTATGAGCCACCAATCCCTGAGCCGGCTTGCGTCCAGACTCGACGCAAGCCGGCCAAACTTCTTCATTCAATAGCGCATACTTGCGGGATCAGGTTCGGTCGTTGCGAGTCCGGACCTGATCCTTCAATCTACTCGGTGCGGCCTTGGAGGCGCGCCCGCAAGATGTTGAGCCAGCCATCGGCAAAAAAGTATCAATGCTGCGCTGCAAAGTGCGTAGCCGGGTAGGCTGACAGCGCCTTAGTTTCGCTGAAGCCAAAGGACCCGCAACAAACCGCGGGCCACGATGATGAATGGGGGGAACATGGGGGCGGAGCCCGATCTGGAGCTGGTTCAGGTCCGCGATGACCAGTCGTTCAAGGTCTGGGCGCATGGCTATCCGTTCCGGACGGTCCGGTGGCACTTCCATCCCGAGTATGAGCTGCACCTCGTGACCGCCACGACCGGCCGCATGTATGTTGGCGACCATATCGGACCGTTCGGCGTGGGCGACCTGGTGCTTACAGGCCCCAACCTACCGCATAACTGGATCAGCGACATGGCCGATGGCGAGATGGTGGAGGAACGGTGCCTCATCCTCCAATTCACCGCAGAGTTCATCGCGTCTTGCATGGCGCTGTTCCCGGAGCTGCGGTTCCTGCAGCCACTGCTGGCGGAGTCGCATCGCGGCGTCCGGTTTCCCGCCGGCCTGGCCGAACGCATGCTGCCGCTGATGCGTGAGCTGCTGGGCGCGTCCGGCGCACGCCGCCTGGCGCTGTTCATGGACATCGCCGACCTGCTCGGCCAAGCCAGGGAGCGCGAGCTGCTGGCCGGCATCGGCTTCCAGCCGGACCCGGCGGCCTACCTGTCCACGACCATGAACCTGGTGCTGCAGCACATCGGGCGCAACTTCACCCGGGACCTGCGCGAAGCGGAACTGGCCGCGCTGAGCCGGCAAAGCATCAGCACCTTCTCGCGTTCGTTCCGCCGCCATACCGGCATGGCATTCGTGCAGTATGTCAACTCGCTACGGATCGAGCTGGCGTGCCAGCACCTGAGCCAGGCGGAGCTGAACGTGACCGACATCTGCTACGAGGTCGGGTTCAACAACGTGTCGAACTTCAACCGGCAGTTCCTCGCCGCCAAGGGGGTGCCGCCCTCGAAGTTCCGCCTGTTCCACCGTGGCGGGGCGCGGTTCGCCGCCGCCGCCTGACCCACAAAGACGTCAACCAAAAAAAAGGAAACGCCCCATGATCCGGTCCACCGCACCTGTTGCCGCCGCCGCCCTCGTCCTCGGCATGATCGGCAGCGCATCCCACGCGCCCGCCGCCACCGTGGAGAACACGACGGTCGCGTTCCTGATGCCCGACCAGGCCTCGACCCGGTATGAGGAGCATGACCGGCCGGGCTTCGTGGCGCAGATGAAGAAGCTCTGCCCGTCCTGCAAGGTGCTGTATCAGAATGCCGACGGCGACGTGTCGCGCCAGCAGCAGCAGTTCAACTCCGTCATCACCCAGGGCGCCAAGGCCATCGTGATCGACCCGGTGGATTCGACCGCCGCCGCGTCCCTGGTCAAGCAGGCGCAGGCGCAGGGGATCAAGGTGATCGCCTATGACCGGCCGATCCCCTCCACCCCCGTGGATTTCTACGTGTCGTTCAACAACGAGGCGATCGGCAAGGCGATTGCCGAGTCGCTGGTGCAGAGCCTGAAGGCGAAGGGCGTGGCGCCAGGGAGGGATGTCGGGCTGCTGGAGATCAACGGCTCGCCGACCGACGCGGCGGCCGGGCTGATCAAGAAGGGCATCCACGCCGGGCTGGAGAACGGCGGCTACAAGCTGCTGGCGGAGTATGACACCCCGGAATGGGCGCCGCCGAAGGCGCAGCAGTGGGCCAGCGGGCAGATCTCGCGCTTCAACAAGAAGATCGTCGGCGTGGTCGCGGCCAATGACGGCACGGCGGGCGGCGCGATTGCCGCGTTCAAGGCGGCTGGCGTCAATCCGGTGCCGCCGGTGACCGGCAACGACGCCACCATTGCGGGGCTGCAGCTCATCATCGCGGGCGACCAGTACAACACCATCTCCAAGCCGAGCGAGATCGTGGCCGCCGCCGCGGCCGACGTCGCCGTGTCCCTGCTGGGCGGCGAGGTGCCGAAGTCGGACGCCACCCTGTTCGGCTCGCCGTCCCGGCTGTTCGTGCCGGCGCTGGTGACGGCGGACAACCTGAAGGCGGAGATCGTTGACAAGCAGGTTGACGGCAAAGCGATAACGCCGGCCTCCTCCTTGTGCACCGGCCGTTATGCCGAGGGCTGCAAGAAGCTGGGCCTTACCCAGTAGCACATAGGGGGACACGCATCATGACGGACGCATCGCAGCGGGAGGTGGTGCTCAGCCTGCAGGGCATCTCCAAGCAGTTCGGCGCCGTGTCCGCCCTGACGGACATCAACCTTGAGGTCCATGCGGGCGAGGTGGTGGCGCTGGTCGGCGACAACGGCGCCGGCAAGTCAACGCTGGTCAAGGTCCTGGCCGGCGTTCACGCGCCCACCGCGGGGACGATGACGTTCTGCGGCAAGGAGGTGACGCTGGCCGGTCCCAGCGATGCGTTGGCGCTGGGCATCGCCACCGTGTTCCAGGATCTTGCGCTGTGCGAGAACCTGGATGTCGTCGCCAACATCTTCCTCGGCAAGGAGCTGCAGCCGTTCCAGCTCGACGAGGTTTCGATGGAGATACGCGCCTGGACGTTGCTCAACGAGCTGTCCGCGCGCATCCCGAGCGTGCGGGAGCCGGTGGCGTCCTTATCCGGCGGGCAGCGGCAGACCGTCGCCATTGCCCGGTCGCTGCTGCTGGACCCGAAACTCATCATGCTGGATGAGCCGACGGCGGCGCTTGGCGTCGCGCAGACCGCGGAGGTGCTGGACCTGATCGAGCGGGTGCGGGCGCGCGGTCTGGGCGTCATTGTCATCAGCCATAACATGGAGGACGTGCGGGCGGTGGCGGATCGGATCGTGGTGCTTAGGCTTGGCCGCAACAACGGGGTTTTCACTCCCGACGCTTCCAATGCGGAGCTGGTGGGTGCGATCACCGGCGCCGCCGACAACTCTGTGTCGCGCCGGTCCACCCGGCGGGCGCGGCAGAGTGAGGGAGCGGTGCCGTGAGCGCGCCTCTGCTCGACCGGAGCGACGTACGGGTACGCAACGACGAGGGGATTGCCGGGTCGTTGCGGGGCTTCCTCGACCGGGTGCGCTCGGGCGACCTTGGCTCCCTGCCGGTCGTGGTCGGGCTGGCGGTGATCTGGACGGTGTTCCAGAGCCTCAACCCGCTATTCCTGTCGGCCAACAACCTGGTCAACCTGCTATTCGACTGCGCGACCATCGGGGTGATCGCGCTCGGCATCGTCTGCGTCCTGATGGTGGGCGAGATTGACCTGTCGGTCGGCTCCGTCAGCGGGTTCGCCTCCGCGCTGCTGGGGGTGATCTGGGTCAACGCCGACCTGCCGGTGGCACTGGCGGTGCTGGTTGCCCTCGTTGTGGGCGGGGTGATCGGCCTGGTGTATGCCCTGCTGTTCACGCGGCTGGGGATGCCGTCCTTCGTGTCAACGCTGGCAGGGCTGCTGGCCGTGCTGGGCCTGCAGCTTTATATCCTGGGGTCCACCGGCTCGATCAACCTGCCTTATGGCTCGGGGCTGGTGAACTTCGGCCAGTTGCTGGTTATGCCCCACTTCGTTTCGTATGGGCTGGCTGCATTGGTTGCAGCGGCAACGCTGGCGGCGGGACTGCGTACGGCGGCGCGGCGGCGGACTGCCGGGCTGTCGCCGCGCTCCACCGGCGGGCTGCTGGTGCGCGCCACCGTGCTGTTCGTGGTGCTGGAGGCGGTTGCCTACTACCTCAACACCGACCGAGGCGTGCCCTGGATGTTCGGGCTGTTCGCCCTGCTCGTGGTCGCCATGGACTATGCGCTGAAGCGGACGAAGTGGGGCCGCTCGATGACCGCAGTCGGCGGCAACCGGGAGGCGGCGCGCCGGGCCGGCATCAACGTCACCGCAACCTACATCAGCGCGTTCGTACTTTGCTCGGTGCTGGCGGCGGCGGGCGGCGTGCTGTCGGCGACGCGGCTGGCGTCGGCCAGCCAGCAGGCGGGCACGGGCGACGTGAACCTCGACGCCATCGCGGCGGCAGTAATCGGCGGCACGTCCTTGTTCGGCGGCCGGGGCAGCGCCTACTCCGCGCTGCTCGGGATCATCGTCATCCAGTCCATCGCCAGCGGGCTGACGCTGCTCGATCTGTCGTCGTCGCTCCGTTACATGATCACCGGTGCGGTGCTGGCATTGGCCGTCATTGTTGACTCCCTCGCGCGCCGGTCGCGTGCGTCACACGGCCGCGGCTAAAGGATCAGGCTATGAGCGAGGACTTGTCGGGCAAGGTCGCGGCCATCACTGGCGCCGCGTCCGGGATCGGGCTTGCCTGTGCCCGGACGCTGATCGGGACCGGCGTGCGCGTGGTGCTGGTGGACCGGGACGAGGCCAAGCTGCATGAGGTTTGCGCCGAGTTGGGGCGGAATGCGGTCCCGCTGGTGGTGAACCTGCTCGACCCCGCAAGCGTGGCGACCATGGTGCCCGGCATCCTGGAGCGTGCGGGCAAGCTCGACATTTTCCACGCCAACGCCGGGTCGTATGTCGGCGGCGACGTGCATGGCGGCGACCCGGACGCCTGGGACCGGATGCTCAACCTCAACATCAACTCGGCGTTTCGCACTATCCATGCGGTGTTGCCGCACATGGTCGAGCGAGGCAGCGGCGACATCATCGTCACCAGCTCGGTCGCCGGGTTCATCCCGGTCGTGGTGGAACCGATCTACACGGCGTCCAAGCATGCGATTCAGGCGTTCGTCCATACGCTGCGGCGCCAGATGATCAAGCACGGCATACGCGTGGGGGAGGTGGCACCCGGCCCCGTGGTGACAGCGCTGCTGAGCGACTGGCCGAAGGAGAAGATGGACGACGCGTTGGCCCGGGGCAGCCTGATGCAGCCCGAGGAGGTGGCGGAGGCCGTGCTGTTCATGCTGACCCGGCCGCGCAACGTCGTGGTCCGCGACCTCGTCATCCTGCCGCAGAGCGTGGACCTTTAAGGCATGGACGGGGTCATCGGGGTAGATATCGGCACGCAAAGCACCAAGGCGGTGCTGGTCGGACCGGGCGGCGCCATCCTGGCCCAAGCGTCGCGCAGCTACGCCCCGGATACGCCGCGCCCCAACTGGGCCGAGCAGTGGCCGGACGTCTGGCTGCATGCCGTGGAGCAGTGCGTCGCAGAGGTCGCGCGCACGCGGGACGTGGACGTGAAGGCGATGTGCGTGTCGAGCCTGTATGGCGGGTCCGGCATCCCGGTGGACGAGGCGGTGCAGGCGCTGCACCCCTGCCTGATCTGGATGGACCGCCGGGCAGAGGCGCAGGTGGCGTGGGTGAAATCCCATGTGGACCTGCGGCGGCTCGGCGCCATCACCGGCAACGGGGTGGATAGCTATTATGGCTATACGAAGATGATGTGGCTGCGGGACGAGCGGCCGGAGGTATGGGCGCGCACGGCGCTGCTGCTGCCGCCCAACGCCTACGTCATCCATCGGCTGACGGGGGAGATTGCGGTTGACCACTCCTCGGCCGGCAACATCGCCGGAGTTTACGATCAGGCAGCGCGGGGGTGGTCACCCGAGATGCTGGATGCGCTCGGCATCCCGGCGCGAATGATGCCGGAGCGGTTGGTAGCGTCCTCGGACGTGGTGGGCGGGCTGCTGCCGGAGGTGGCGGCGCGGCTTGGGCTGGCGGCGGGCATTCCGGTGGTCGCGGGCGGGGTGGACGCGGCGGTGGCGACCTTTGCGGCGGGGGTGGTGGCGCCGGGGCATCATGTGGCGATGCTGGGCACCAGCATGTGCTGGGGCTACATCGCGCCGACGGCTGACGCGGCGCATGGCTTGATTTCGATGCCGTATGTCGTCGGCGCGGAGAAGGACCTTTACGTATTTGGCGGCGCCGGCACGGCCGGGGCGTCGGTCACCTGGTTCCGCGAGCAGTTCTGCCAGGCCGAAGTTGCCCAGGCGCGGGAAACTGGGCGGGACCCGCATGCGATCCTGGAGGAGGGCGCGGCAATGGTCGCCCCGGGGTCGGATGGGGTGTTGTTCCTGCCCTACTTGATGGGCGAGCGCTCGCCGGTTTGGGACGCCCGCGCGTCGGGCGCGTTCGTTGGGCTCAACCTGTTTCATACGCGCGCCCACCTGTATCGCGCGGTGCTGGAGGGCGTTACGCTCGCGTTGCGCCATAACATGGAGGCTGGCGCGCGGGGCGCGGCGTCACTGGAGGAGCGGCTGGTCGTCGTGGGCGGCGCGGCGCGGTCGGATCTGTGGATGCAGATCATCGCGGACACGACGGGCTACCCGGTGTGGACCATCGAGGAGGACGTGGAGGCCGCGCTTGGGGCTGCCCGGCTTGCGGCCATGAGCGTCGGCCTTGCCGAGAGCGGGGAAAGCTGGATCCACTTGACGGAGCGCGCCTTGCCGGACCCGTCCCGCAAGCGCCGCTACGATGCGCTTTTCGCGGCTTATGTGGCGCTTTATCCGGCGCTCAAGGACACGATGCACGCACTTGCTGAGTTGCGCGGCACCGCGGCGTAGCAAACGGCGTTCGATCCTGGCCCGTCGCGGCGAGAGGGAGTAGCGCGGCAATCACAATGCAGGCGGTCCAGGGGTCGCCCTGCCGGGAAAGCTGCCAGAGATGACAACCGTCCCTGATCAAAGGCAAAGGTCAATTCGTCAGGTCGCTGCCGCCGCGTATTCACCCAATAGGGGGCACCTGGGCGGGAGCCGCTAGTCGTTCGAGGGGTCCATGCCCTTCTGTTTCAGGACACGGGCCGCAGTTTCGCCGGCCAAGTCCCGCAGGAACGCGGCCGCTGTGTCCCGGTCGCGGGCTGCGGCGCCGATCGCGCCCACATACACCGTGTATTGCTGAAGCTCTGCCGGGATTGGCCCGGCGAGGCGTGCACCGGGCACGGCGAGGATCTCGCTGATCTGATGCAGCGCCAGGTCCGCCTCGCCGCTGACGACGCGGGTGGCGACCAGCCCGCCCGGCACCAGTACCGCTTTCCGCATGATCCGGTCGGCGATGCCCAGCCGCTCGAACAAATGTGCCAGGTAGATGCCGCTCGACCCGCCCGAGGCCGGGTCCACGAAGGCGACCGCACGGGCGGCCAGCAGCGCTTGCGTGAAGGCGGCGGTGGTGCCGATTTCGGGCACGGGGGCGCCCTCCTTGACGGCAACGCCGATCCCGACCCGGGCAAGCGGAACGGCACCGGGCATGACCTTGCCCACCTTGACCAGCCGGGCAACGGCCTCCGGTGTCAGCACGGCGGCGTCAAACGCCTCGCCCGTCTCGATCCGCCGCACGAGCGCGCCTACGGTGTCGTTCACGACCACCACGACATTCCCGGTCCGCTCCTCGTAGGCGGGCGCCAGGGCTTCCACCACGGGCTTGAATGCTCCAGCCGTCAGGACCTTGATCTCCGCGGCGAGGACGGCTGGAGCGCCGAGCAGGCCGAAAAGGACGAGGCAGGTCGCGAACATTCGATACATGTGCCAATTCCTGTCTGGCCGGGCCAATGCGAGGCACCTCGGTCCTTTTAGCCCAAGGTGAACGCCTCGTGCACCGCGGACTGCACCGAGCCGCCCGTGACGGCCCCGCCGCCCGCCACGTAGATGGCCTCGCCCAGCAACGCCGCCCCTACCGCATGCCGAGGCGTCGGCATCGGCGCATGACTTTGCCAGGTGTCGGTCTGAGGATCGTAGCTTTCCATCTGGCCAAACACCCGGGCCTGTGTGATTTGCCCACCGGCAACGATCCCGGCCTCGCCGCCCATCGCAAACAGGCGATCCCGATAGACGACCAGGCCGTGGCCGGAGCGCACGGTCGGCAACGGCGCACGCTGCTCCCAGGTATCGCGTTCGGGAAAGTAGATGTGGTGCAGATCGGTATTGTATTCGAACGTGTTGAACCGGCCGCCGATGACGTGGATGCGCCCACCCCAGGCTGCGCAGCCCACGTGGTCCCGCGCCCCTGGCAATGCCTTGAGGCGCGTCCAGCGGTCGGCATCGGGATCGTAGGTTTCGTGCCAGCCGACGCTTGCGCGTTCCTCTTTGGGAGCCGAGGCGCCCCCAATCAGGTGAACCTTGCCATTGAGCGCGACAGCGGCAGCCGCACCGCGCGGCCGGGGCAGCGGCGCGATCGGCGTCCAGCGGTCGGTCGCGACGTCATACGCGTAAGCGTCGGCGACCGGATCGGTGTTCTGCTCGATGAAGCCGCCCAGGGCGTAGACACGCCCGGCCAGGGCGACCACCGCCACGTGGTTGGCCCCACGGGGCAGCGGGGCGGCCAGATACCAGCGGTCGTCGGCGGGGTCGTAAACGTGGTGATAGGTGCGGTCAACGCGCCCCTCGCCATAGCCGCCAATGACATGCAGCCGCCCTGCCCAGGCCGTGCCCCAGGCCATCTCGCTGCGCGGCAGCGGCAGAGATGCCCGGGCTGCCCAGCGCCCCGGCGGCCCGGGCGGGGCGGGGCTGTCCGTCACACGCCCTGCCTCCTCACCAGGCATAAGATGATCAGTCATGGCGCCACCCTGGCGAAGCCGCGCGAATGGCTCCGGTGAGGGGTTTGCCGGTTGCAGCGCGGGCTGCTGTGCCATGGCGTGCCGTCCACCGAGCGCGGCGGCAGCGGCGCCGAGAAGTAGAGTGTGGCGGCGATGCATTGCTGTCATTGCAGGTCGCTCCAGCGTGCCAGAAGGATGCCATGTTGCCGGGCCAAGTCGGCGGCGGCATGGTGAACTCTCCTGTTCACCAGCTTGGCTCAGATCCGCGCCGTTTCAGGAGACCCGTTTCGAGGCATGGCTTCAGAGACCTGGCATAGCCATCTGGATTGCGATGCCCTGTCACGTTCTGCACTGGTTATGGATCAATTTGCAGTCTTGCACGTGCTTGGACCGAAGCCGGCAGTATACTTCATTCGAAGCAAGCTACCGAAGGCTCGTGCCATCATTGCCGTTGTCAGGATCGGCCCGCCATCGGGCAAACCTCATGGCGAGACTGACACGCCCTTCCAGAAAGCAACGCGGCCGCTGACGTCAGCAGCAGCCTGTTTCGGCTCTGGGTAATACCAGACGGCGTCCTTGTTCGTTTGGCTACCCACGTTCAGCGTATAGTATCGGGCTGTTCCCTTCCAGGGACAAACGCTGGTGTGACTGCTCGGCTGTACGAACTCCTGGCGCAGGCTGGTGGTGGGAAAGTAGGCGTTGCCCTCGACGGTGACGATGTCATCGCTTTCGGCTACAACCTGGCCATTCCAAACTGCCTTCATTCAATCCTCCCATACAAAAAAGGGCCGGGCATGATGCCCGGCCCTTTCCCGCTTAATGCGCCGTTTCCGGCTCCCGTTCGGAGCCGCCCTCGTCGCCCTCGCCATCCGGCTTGGCCATCTCCGGCGGCTGCGGCGCTTCGGTGTACTCAAACTCCAGCTTATCGTCCTTGAGCGACACCTTGACCGACCCGCCGCGAACCAGCTTGCCGAACAGCAGCTCCTCTGCCAGCGGCTTCTTGATCCACTCCTGGATGACGCGGCCCAGTGGACGCGCACCATACAGCCGGTCATAGCCCCGCTCAGCCAACCATTCCTTGGCCGCGGAAGATAGCTCGATGGTGACGTTGCGGTCGGCCAACTGAGCCTCAAGCTGCATAACGAACTTCTCGACCACGCGGCCCACGATCTCCTGCGTCAGCCCGGCGAAGGTGATCACCGCGTCCAGCCGGTTGCGGAACTCCGGGGTAAACAGCCGCTTGATCGCCTCGGTGTCCTCGCCTTCGCGCTCGGTGCGGCCGAAGCCGATGCTCTCCTTTGCCATGTCGCTGGCACCCGCGTTGGTCGTCATGATCAGGATGACGTTGCGGAAATCCACGACTTTGCCGTTGTGGTCAGTCAGCTTGCCGTGGTCCATGACCTGCAACAGGATGTTGAACAGGTCCGGATGGGCCTTCTCAATCTCGTCCAGCAACAGGACGCAATGTGGGTGCTGATCAATCGCATCCGTCAGCATCCCGCCTTGGTCGAATCCGACGTAGCCCGGCGGCGCGCCGATCAGCCGGCTGATGCTGTGCCGCTCCATATACTCACTCATGTCGAAGCGGGTCAGCTCGATCCCCAGCGTGCTGGCCAACTGCCGCGCCACTTCGGTCTTGCCGACGCCGGTGGGACCGCTGAACAGGTAGTTGCCGATCGGCTTCTCCGCCTCACGCAACCCGGCGCGGGACAGCTTGATCGCGGCAGACAGCGCCTCGATCGCCTTGTCCTGGCCGAACACCATTGCCTTCAGATCGCGCTCCAGGTTGCGGAGCGTTTCCTTGTCGTCGGCCGACACGCTCTTGGGCGGGATGCGGGCGATCTTGGCGACGATCTCCTCGACGTCCTTCAGCGTCACCAGCTTGCGGCGCTTGCCCTCGGGCTGCAGCATCCGGCTCGCGCCGACCTCGTCAATGACGTCAATCGCCTTGTCCGGCAGCTTGCGGTCGTTGATATACTTCGCCGACAACTCCACCGCACCACGGATTGCCTCGTCCGAGTAAGTGACCTTGTGGTGCTTCTCGTAGTTGGTCTTGAGGCCGCGAAGGATCTTGATCGCATCCTCCTGCGACGGCTCGTTCACATCTATCTTCTGGAAGCGCCGCACCAGCGCGCGGTCCTTCTCGAAGTAGTTGCGATACTCCTTGTACGTCGTGCTGCCGATGCAGCGCAGCGCCCCGGCGGCCAAGGCGGGCTTGAGCAGGTTGGAGGCATCCATCGCTCCGCCGCTGGTCGCGCCAGCGCCAATCACGGTGTGGATTTCGTCAATGAACAGGATGCTGCCGGCATGCGCCTCCAGCTCTGTCACGACTGCCTTCAGCCGCTCCTCGAAGTCACCGCGGTAACGGGTGCCGGCCAGCAGGGCGCCCATGTCCAACGCGAAGATCGTGCTCTTGAGCAAGACCTCCGGCACGTCGCCCTCGACGATGCGCTTGGCCAGGCCCTCGGCAATGGCGGTCTTGCCAACGCCGGGATCGCCGACATACAGCGGATTGTTCTTGGTGCGGCGGCACAAGATCTGGATCGTCCGCTCAATCTCGACGTCACGGCCGATCAGCGGATCGATCTTGCCGGTGGTGGCCTTCTTGTTGAGGTTCACGCAGTAGTTGCTGAGCGCGTCCTGCGCCTTGCGGCCACCGGGCTTCTCCTCACGCTCGTTGCCTTCATTGGGGCCTTCTTCCTTGGCCCCCGTGACGGGGCGCTGGGTCGCGCGGCCCGGCGCCTTGGCGATGCCGTGACTGATGAAGTTGACCGCATCCAGCCGGGTCATGTCCTGCAACTGCAGGAAATACACCGCGTGGCTTTCGCGCTCGCTGAACAGGGCAACGAGGACATTGGCCCCCGTCACCTCGTCGCGCCCGCTGCTCTGCACGTGGATGGCAGCACGTTGCACGACGCGCTGGAACCCGGCGGTTGGCTTGGGATCGCCAGGCCGGTCCGTCGCCAGCCCGGACAAATCCTTGTCCAGGAACTCGCCGAGATCGGCGCGGAGCTTGTCGAGGTCCACGCCGCAGGCGCGCAGCACCGTTGCGGCGTCGCTATCGTCGGCGAGACCAAGCAGGAGGTGCTCCAACGTCGCATATTCGTGCCGGCGCTCACTGGCCAGCGAAAGGGCACGATGCAGCGTCTGTTCAAGGTTGCGAGACAACATACCAGTGACGCTCCTTCGCGCAGGGTGCTGAGGTGCCGCAGGGACTATACAACGGCAACCGACCCAAGTGTGCCCGGGACAGCAGCCCGGAGACAGGTGTAAAAATGTAAGATAGGTGTAGTTTCGTTAGGCTAAGGCTCACTCTTTCTCGATTGTGCATTGCAGGGGATGCTGATTCTGCCGGGCTAGGTCCATCACCTGCGTCACCTTGGTTTCTGCCACCTCATAGGTAAAGGCTCCGCAAACGCCGACGCCGCGGCGGTGGACGTGCAACATGATCCGTGTCGCCTCCTCCCGCGTCTTCTGGAAGAACCGCTCCAGCACATGCACGACGAACTCCATCGGAGTGTAGTCGTCGTTCAACATCAACACCTTGTACATGGCGGGCTTGCGTGTCTTCGGGCGGGTCTTGACCACCACGCCGGTGTTCGGGTTGTCGCTGTTGCCGCCACGCTTATCGTTGTCGCTCATTGCCTTGACATCCTGACGGCCACGCCCCTTTTGCCGCGCCGTTCCGCTGGAACCAACGCACTCCTGCGACCATGGCGCGCTGTCCAGCGCACCCCGCCGGATCGCAGGCGCCAAGCCCACCAGATCACAACATATCGGAACGCGGTGCCACGGGAAAAGAGCGGCGCAGGCCGCTACCGGCCATCTGACGGGGCGGCGGACACGAAAAAGGCCCAGGAGCGCCGCTCCTGGACCTCGGTTCAGCCTGGCGCCGGCCCTCAGCGGGACGTTACAGCGCGTCCCAAGCAAACCTTTAAAGGTTTGCGCACGGATGAAAAGCTAACCATGCCTGCGCGGCCTGGCACGGCCGCGGGCCATCCGCGTAACGGTCCGAGCAGGCCTGCTTAGGCGGCCTTGAAGCTCTCGACCGCCAGGGTCACGCGGCCAGCGATCGGCGCAATGGCGTCGCCGGCCAGCTTTATCGAGGTTTCCGCGACCTGGCCGGTCTGCGACATCGCCTTCTCGACCGCAAGGCGTGCCAGGGTCGTTTGCAGGTCAATAGCCTGTTGGAACGTACGGATGTCGGACATGGCGCGGAAGGTGGACATCGCTTCCTCCATGGAAGCCTGCGCGGTGGCCGCGAACTGCTTGGTCAGGTCCTGCATCCCAGTAGCGAGAATCTGGCCCGACTTCACGAGCGCCTCGACGTTGCCCTGGCCGAAAGCGACGAAGTCCTGTGGTGTTTTCATGATGGCGTTCCTGGTCTTGCCAGGATGATCCCGGCGGTTGCTAAAAGCGACAAGCCGCACTGCAATGATCCCGTCCCAGAGCGGCAGAAGGCTGGCAGCCCCGGACCGTTTTGAGCCATATGCAAATGCTGCAATGCAGCGAGCGACGGCATGGCCTATCAGGCACGTGGGCGCAAGCCGATTTGTGCAGTGCATCACCGTGACGCCGCTTGGATGCGCGCCGGAAGTTCCCACCGCACCTCATGCAACCTTGGTAACGTTATGGTGATGCTGTAAATTTGGCGTTTACCCTTGGTACTGGACAGTACGGCCGCCGCCCACATAGAGTTGAACGGCTCAGCATGGAGATCGGGTCGGAATGCCCAGGTTTACCTCAGGAACGCAGTGGTGGTCGGTCGTCTCGGCACTGGTGCTCTTGCTCTCGCTGCCGGCTGGTCCGGCAGCCGCGCAGGTCGGTTCGGACCGCTATGCTTCCATCGTGATGGACTCCGGCAGCGGCAACATCCTGTCAGCCGTCAGTGCCGACGAGCCCAGGTATCCCGCCAGCCTGACCAAGATGATGACGCTTTACATGCTGTTCGATGCCCTGCGTGACCGCCGGGTGACGCTGGACCAGCAGGTGCCGGTCTCCTCCTGGGCGGCATCGATGGCGCCGACGAAGCTGGGGCTGCTCCCGGGCACCGCCATCACGGTGGAACAAGCGATCCTGGGCCTGGTCACCAGGTCCGCCAACGACGCCGCAGCTGCGCTTGGCGAGATGCTGGGCGGCGACGAGGAGCGGTTTGCGCAGATGATGACCCTGCGCGCCCGCGCGCTCGGCATGACCAACACGACGTTCCGCAATGCTTCCGGCCTGCCGGACCCGGATCAGGTTACGACGGCACGCGACTTGGCGGTGCTGGCGCGCCACCTGGTGCAGGACCATCCCGCTTATTACCGCTACTTCAGCGCGCCCTCCTTCGTGTTCCATGGGCGGCTGATCCCAAACCACCAGCGCATGCTGCAAACCTATCCAGGGGCAGACGGCCTCAAGACCGGCTATATCCGGGACTCCGGCTTCAACCTGGTCACGTCGGCGGTGCATGGCGACACGAGGCTGATTGGTGTCGTGCTGGGCACCGCGAACAGCGCGGAACGGGACCAGCACATGGCTGCCTTGCTGGACGCCGGCTTCGACCGGGCCGGCGCCCCGATGCTGCTGGCGCGGCACGACCCGGCACCAAGCTTCCGCTTGCCGGCCATCATCGCCGCGGCGCAGGCGGCGCCGTCCTACCCGCCGCCGCTCTACTCCGCGCCTTTCACCGATGTGCCGGGCTCGCGCTACCAGTTGGGCTATGACGCACCGTTCCTGGCGCCGCCGTCACGGGTCCGCAGCTACGCGGCCCGGTTCGCCGAACCCCGGCTGGCGCCCCAGCCCGCGCGGCTCCGCGCTGCCAATCCTGCCTGGCGCGACCCGCCGGTGCGGGCGACACGGGAGCCGGCAGCTCGCCGCATGATGGATCGGATCGTTCCGCGAGACCGCTTCGAGGTCCGGGACCGGGGAGAGCAGCGGGCCGAGCGCCTCCACGTCCGCTCGATCGTGGCTGCCTCGCCAGTGCAGCGACACACGCATGGGTCGCCGGCCCGCGGCTACGATGCTGCACCGCGTCCGGTGCGGTCCGCCCGTGCCGCGTGGCAGGGCGCGCGTTACCCTAGCTGAACCGCGTCCCCTTGCACGCTGCGGGCCTGCGCCGCATTTTAAGCCGATGCCCGGCGCAGCGCCCGGCGGCAAGGGAACCTGGGACGCATGGACGGCGGAGCCGATTCGAGACGCATCACCCTTTATTCAAGCGAGGATTTCGCGGGGATGCGCGCCGCCGGGCGGCTGGCAGCGGAAACGTTGGACATGATAACGGCACATGTCCGTCCCGGCGTCACCACGGCGGAACTGGACCGGGTTTGTCACGACTTCATGGTGGGGCGTGGAGCGGTGCCAGCTACCCTGGGTTACCGGGGCTATCAGCACAGCAGTTGCACCAGCATCAACCATGTCGTCTGCCACGGCATTCCCGGCGAGCGCCGCCTCGTCGAGGGTGACGTGCTGAACATTGACGTGACCGTCATCCTGGACGGCTGGCATGGCGACAGCAGCCGGATGTATGTCGCGGGGCAGCCCAGCACCAAGGCGGCGAAGCTGCTGGACGTGACCTATGCCGCGCTGATGCGCGGCGTTGCCGCCGTGCGCCCCGGCGCCACCCTGGGCGACCTGGGCTATGCCATACAGTCCTTCGTCGAATCCAACCGGTTCAGCGTGGTGCGCGACTTCTGCGGCCACGGCATCGGCCGGCGCTTCCACGAGGCGCCGAATATCCTGCATTTCGGCAAGCCCGGCGAGGGGCCGGTGATGCGCCCCGGCATGTTCTTCACCATCGAGCCGATGGTGAACGCCGGACGCCCGGAGGTGAAGGTGCTGGACGACGGCTGGACCGCCGTGACCCGCGACCGCAGCCTGTCCGCACAGTTCGAGCACATGGTCGGCGTCACGGAAACCGGCTGCGAGGTGTTCACGATCTCCCCCGCTGGATTGCATAAGCCGCCCTACGCCCTATGAGCGGCGAGGTCTTCTCCACCACTCATAGACTAAGGTTCAACGACACCGACCGTCTTGGTCACGTCAACAATGCCGTCTTTGCGGTCATGCTGGAGCAGGGGAGGTCCGAGTTGGCGGTTGCCTCCGGGTTGCCGGTGGAATCGGAAGGCCAAGCGCTGGTGATTGTGCGGCTGGAGCTGGATTTCCTACGGGAGATGGCCTGGCCCGGCGACGTGCTGATCGAGACGGAGGTGGCCCGGCTGGGCGGCAAGTCCTTTCAGTTCCGCCAGCGGCTGGTGTCCGGCGGCGAACTCTGCGCCCGGGCCGTGACGGTGCTGGTCGTCATGGATCGCATGACCCGCAAGGCCGTGCCGTTGACGCCGGGATGGCGGGATGCGCTGGGCCGCTGGCTGGTGCACGAGGCTTCCGAGCCTCTGCCCACCTGATGCCGCCGAGGCAGGACGACCTGCTGCGCCAACTCGAAACCCTGGCCCAGTCGGTTCAGCCGGAAGCCCCCGCTCCACCGGCGCCCATGCCGCCGTCGGTTCCTCGACAGGCCAATGCATCGGCGCCGCCGCAACCCATCCTGCCGCCGAGACGGTCACGGCCATTCTTGACCACAGCCGTTCCACCCCAGCCCGATCCCGTTCCCAGCGCGCCCATAAGCGCCGAGGGGCACCGCAGCCGGATACGCGCCCGGCTGCTGCAGTCCGGCCCGGACAGCATCGCGGATCATGAGCTGCTGGAGATGATGCTGTTCCTCGCCCTGCCCCGGCGCGACACCAAGCCCATCGCCCGTGCGCTCCTGACCCGCTTCGGCAGTTTTGCGAATGCCGTCTCGGCCCCTCTTCCAGACCTGCGGACGATCGAGGGCCTGGGCGACGCGGGCATCGCGGCGCTCAAGACGATCCAGGCTGCCGCCCTGCGCCTGGCACGGTCGGAGGTGCTGAACCGCCCGGTGCTGAACAACTGGGACCGGCTGATGGAGTATCTGCAAATGGTGCTGGGCCGGGAGCGCATCGAGCAGTTCCGCATCCTGTTCCTGGACAACCGCAACCGCCTGCTGGCCGACGAAGCCCAGGCCCGTGGCACCGTGAACCACACTCCGGTCTATCCGCGGGAGGTGGTGAAGCGCGCGTTAGAGCTGCACGCGACCGCGCTGATCCTGGTCCACAACCATCCCAGTGGCGATCCCAGCCCGTCGCGTGAGGACATCGAGATGACCCGGCTGATCGGCCAGGCCGCAGGCTCCCTGTCGGTCGTGCTGCACGACCATGTCATTGTCGGCAACGGCCGCTGGTTCAGCTTTCGGCGGGAGGGGATGCTGTGACGCCTAAGCAAGCCTCTGGAGGCTTGCGCACCGATGAAAAGCTAGCAGGCTGGCACGGCCGCAGGCCACCTGTGTGACAGGCCGCGTAAGCCTGCTCAGGCCACGTGGTCCATGATCTCCTGCCCGCCGTCCCAGATCAGCTTCACCGACACATACAGCACCACCGCAAGCCCCACCCAGGCGATCCAGCGATAGCTTTCCAGCAGCCCGGCGATGATCCGGGCCGCGACGCCCATCAGCACGACCGACACTGTCAGCCCCACCACCAGCACCCAGGGATGCTCCAGCGACGCCCCGGCGACGGCCAGCACGTTGTCCAGGCTCATGGACAGGTCGGCCAGCACGATCTGGATCATCGCCTGGCGCATCGTCTTGACCGGCACGGCGCCGGCCGCCTGATGCCGGGCTGCCTCCGCCCGGCGCAGTTCGCGATACATGCGCCAGCACACCCACAGCAGCAACAGCCCGCCGGCGAGCAGCAGCCCGATGATGGCCAGCAACTGCACCGTCACCAGCGCGAAGCCAATCCGCAGGATGGTGGCGGCGCCGATGCCGAACAGGATGGCGCGGGTCTTCTGCGCCTCCGGCAGCCCGGCCACCGCCATGCCCACCACGACCGCATTGTCCCCGGCCAGCACCAGGTCAATCAGCAGCACCTGGCCGAGCGCGATGAGTTCTGGGAGAAAGTGTTCCAGGGGGACGGGTCCTATCTGCTTGTCACCAGCAGGGCGCAGGCTTAACCCCCGCAGGCACCCATAAGATACGAGGCTCCCGATGGTTCCGCGCTACAGCCGCCCTGCCATGACTGCGATCTGGGCGCCCGAGAACCGGTTCCGCATCTGGTTCGAGATCGAGGCCCTGGCCTGCGAGGGCATGGCGGCGATCGGCGCGATCCCCGAACAAGCCGCCCGCACCATACGCGAGCGCGGCGGCGCCAAGGTCGCCCATATCACCCAGGCCGACCTGGACCGCATTGATGCCATCGAGGCCGAGACCCGGCACGACGTGATCGCCTTCCTGACCTGGCTGGCCGAGGGCGTGGGGCCGGACAGCCGCTTCGTCCACCAGGGCCTGACCAGCAGCGACGTGCTGGACACCTGCCTATCGGTGCAGATGACCCAGGCCGCCGACCTGCTGCTGCAAGACCTGGACCTGGTGCTGGCCGCGCTCAAGCGCCGGGCGATGGAGTTCAAGCATACCCCCACCATCGGCCGCAGCCACGGCATCCATGCGGAGCCGACCAGCTTTGGCTTGAAGCTCGCAGGCCATTATGCCGAGTTCGCCCGCAACCGTGCTCGGCTGGTGCAGGCGCGGGCGGAGGTCGCAGTCTGCGCCATCAGCGGCGCCGTCGGCACCTATGCCCACGTGGACCCGCGGGTGGAGGAATACGTCGCGGCCAAGCTGGGCTTGCAGACCGAGGCGGTGTCCACCCAGGTGATCCCCCGGGACCGCCACGCCGCCTTCTTCTGCACGCTGGGCGTGGTGGCCTGCGCCATCGAGCGGCTGGCGACGGAGGTGCGGCACCTGCAGCGCAGCGAGGTCCGGGAGGCCGAGGAGTTCTTCCACCCGGGCCAGAAGGGCAGCAGCGCCATGCCGCACAAGCGCAACCCGGTGCTGAGCGAGAACCTGACCGGGCTTGCGCGCATCGTGCGCGGCGCGGTGACGCCGGCGCTGGAGAACGTGGCGCTGTGGCATGAGCGTGACATCAGCCACTCTAGCGTCGAGCGCGCGATTGCCCCCGATGCGACGGTGACGCTCGACTTCGCCCTCGTGCGCCTGGCCGGCATGATGGAGAAGCTGACGGTGTATCCCGCGCAGATGGCGGCGAACCTGGAGGCGCTGGGCGGCGTGGTCCACAGCGGCGAAGTGCTGCTGGCCCTGACCCGGGCCGGCATCTTGCGGGAGGACGCCTATCGGATCGTGCAGCGCGGCGCGATGGACACCTGGACCGGCCTTGGCAAGCCCGGCGCGCGCAGCTTCCGGCAGGTGTTGGACGCCGATCCGGAAGTGGCCGGCCGCGTGCCGCCGGCAGAGATGGACCGCGCCATGTCGTCCGACATGCATTTGGCGCATGTGGATCACGTATTCGCGCGCGTGTTCGGCCGCCAAGATTCCGACATCAAAGCGGCCTGAAACCGCCTAAGTCGTTTCGTAGTTATGTCATGGATCAAAAGGAGGTCCGTGACATGAGGAAGTTCCTACTCACCCTAGCAGTCCTGACGGGCACCGCGGCGGCAGCATCCGGCGCGGACGCGGCTCCCCGCGCCATTCCCATAGCTGCCACGCCGGCAGCGGTTGGCACCGCGCTGTTGCAGCCTGTGCAATACTACCCGGACTGGCGTTACCGCGAAGCGCGCCGGCACGAGGCCTATGAGCGGTTTCGCCGCCACGAGGTCCGGCGGGAGTGGCGCCGGGAGCATGGGTTCTACGGCCCGCGCTACGGATACGGCTACGGACCCCGCTACTAACGGCCCCGGTTGACACGGCGGCGCGCGGCGGCACACCTGCCGCCGTGTGCACCGTCGTCCTGAGCCTACGTCCCGGCCATCCCTGGCCGCTTCTGCTCGCCGCGAACCGTGACGAACGGGTGGACCGCCCGTGGGACCCGCCGGCTGCACACTGGCGGGGACGGCCGGGCGTGGTGGCCGGGCGGGACCGGCTGGGCGGCGGCACCTGGATGGCGATGCGGGGCGGGCTTGTCGCCGCGGTGCTGAACCGGCCCGGCAGCCTCGGCCCGGCGCCGGGCAAGCTGAGCCGGGGCGAACTGCCATTGCAGGCGGTGGAGCATACCGGCGCCGCCCAGGCCGCGGCGGCTTTGGCCATGCTGGATGCCGGGGCCTATCGCAGCTTCAACATGGTCGTTGCTGACCGCACCGGCGCCTGGTTCGTGCGTGGGCTGGGTGCCGGGCGTCCCGACGTATGGAGGCTGGAACCCGGCATCCACATCGTCACCGCCCATGACCCTGACGACCCGGCCAGTCCCCGCGGGGTGGCCCACCTGCCCCGCTTCCGGGATGCGCCCGCGCCTGACCCGGCCCGCGGCGACTGGTGCGCCTGGACGGCACTACTGGCCGACCCGAGCGGTGGCGAGACCGCGATCAACGTGCCGGCCCGCGACGGCTTCGGAACCGTATGCAGCTCGCTGGTTGGGCTGCCGCACACGGGCGCCCCGGTGTGGCTGTTCGCGGCCGGGCCGCCGGACGTGGCGCCATTCTGCCCGGTGGCGCTCTCGGGATAGCCGGGCCGCGCAGGGTCGTCACGGCGGACGTGGCAGAACCGCCACTCCCCTGCTATAGCGTCGGCGCGCGCCGCCCGTCCGGGTGGCCCCAAGATAGGAATTCCCGCAATGGCACGCCGCCGACAACTCTATGAAGGCAAGGCCAAGGTGCTGTTCGAGGGTCCGGAACCCGGCACGCTTGTGCAGTATTTCAAGGACGACGCCACCGCCGGCAACGGCGCCAAGAAGGGCACGATCACCGGCAAGGGCGTGCTGAACAACCGCATCAGCGAATACCTGATGGTGCGCCTGGCCGAGATCGGCGTTCCCACCCACTTCGTCCGCCGCCTGAACATGCGCGAGCAGTTGATCCGCGAGGTCGAGATCATCCCGCTGGAGGTGGTGGTCCGCAACGTCGCCGCCGGCAGCCTGTCCGTGCGCCTGGGCATCCCCGAGGGCACGCGCCTGCCGCGCTCCATCATCGAATATTATTACAAGAACGACGGCCTGAACGACCCGATGGTCGCCGAGGAGCACATCACCGCTTTCGGCTGGGCCAGCACCCAGGACATGGACGACATCGTCAGCCTGACGTTGCGGGTGAACGACTTCCTGTCCGGCCTGTTCCTGGGTGTCGGCATCACGCTGGTGGACTTCAAGCTGGAGTTCGGCCGGCTGTGGGAGGAGGACGACATGCGCATCGTCCTCGCCGATGAGATCAGCCCGGACAACTGCCGGCTGTGGGACAGCAAGACCAACGAGAAGATGGACAAGGACCGGTTCCGCCGCGACCTGGGCAAGGTGGAGGAGGCCTACCAGGAGGTTGCCCGCCGCCTGGGCATCCTGCCGGAGGCCGGCAACAACGACATGAAAGGGCCGGAGGCGATGCAGTGAGGGCGACCGTCACCGTCATGCTGAAGGACGGCGTGCTGGACCCGCAAGGCAAGGCCATCGGCCACGCGCTGCACTCGCTGGGGTTCAGCGGCGTGGGCGAGGTGCGCGCCGGCAAGGTGATCGAGCTGGACCTGGACGCAACCGACCCGGCCGCTGCCAAGTTGGAGGCGGAGGCGATGGCCCGCCGCCTCCTGGCCAACACCGTCATCGAACGCTTCCAAGTGGAGATCACGCCATGAAAACCTTGCTGCTTGCCTCAGTTGCGCTCCTTGGCTTGGCGTCTCAAGCCGACGCCGCCCGCTTCTCAGCGGTCAACGGCAATAAGCTGCTGCAGCTCTGCACCAACCCTCGGATGCAGACGAGCTGCACCGCTTACATCGAGGGGATCAGCGACATGGTGAGCACATACCAGGAGTTGCGCCCACAGGACGGCAGCAAGGGTGGTGCCCTTCCCGTGTATGTTTGCGTGCCGGCCGAGGTGACGGGCATCCGCCAGCGCGACACGGTCGTAAGCTTCATCAAGGCCCACCCGGACGCCGCAAACCGTCAAGCCGCCGGCGTCGTTGCCGACGCATTGCGCAGCGCCTACGCCTGCCAGTAGGCCGTCGCTGGTGAAGGCCGGCATCGTCGTGTTCCCCGGCACCAACCGGGAGCGCGACATGGCCATAGCGCTACACACGGCCACCGGGCAGCGCCCGCGAACCGTATGGCACGGCGACACCGACCTGGCCGGGCTGGACCTTGTGGTCCTGCCCGGCGGGTTCAGCCATGGCGACTACCTGCGCTGCGGCGCGATGGCGGCGCGGTCGCCGGTGATGGGCGCCGTGCGGGAGTTCGCCGGGCGAGGCGGGCACGTGCTTGGGGTGTGCAACGGCTTCCAGGTGCTGACGGAGGCCGGGCTGCTGCCCGGGGCGCTGTTGCGGAACGCCGGGCTGCGCTTCCTGTCCCAGGACTGCCACCTGCGGGTGGAGCGGGCAGACACGCCCTGGACCCGGCACTACGCACCGGGCCAGGTGTTCCGCGCGCCGATGGCACATGGGGACGGCAACTACTTTGCCGACGACGCGACGCTGGACCGGCTGGAGGGGGACGGCCTGGTGCTGTTCCGCTACGTGACGCCGGCCGGCGAGGCGACGGCGGCGGCAAACGCCAACGGCTCCGCCCGCAGCATTGCCGGCATCATCAGCGGGAATGGCCGGGTGATGGGCCTGATGCCGCACCCGGAGGACCTGGTGGACCCGCTGATGGGCGGCACCGACGGGCTGCCGATGTTCGCCGGCATGGCGGAGGCTCTGGCCGCATGATGCCGCGTGAGGTCAACCAGGCCCTTGCCCGCGAGTTCGGCCTGTCCGCCGACGAATACGGCCGCGTGCTGGCCATCATGGGCCGCACGCCCAGCCTGACCGAGCTGGGCATCTTCAGCGTGATGTGGTCGGAGCATTGCTCCTACAAGTCCAGCCGGGTCTGGCTCAAGACCCTGCCGACCACCGCCCCCTGGGTGATCCACGGCCCCGGCGAGAACGCCGGCGTCGTCGCCATCGGCGACGGGCTGGCCGCCATCTTCAAGATGGAATCCCACAACCATCCCAGCTTCATCGAACCCTATCAGGGCGCGGCCACCGGCGTCGGCGGCATCCTGCGCGACGTGTTCACGATGGGCGCGCGGCCGGTCGCCAACCTGAACGCCCTGCGGTTCGGCTCGCCGGACGACCCGCGCACCCGGCGCATCGTGGACGGCGTGGTGCGCGGCGTCGGCGGCTACGGCAACTGCGTCGGCGTGCCGACGGTCGGGGGCGAGGTCAACTTCCACCCGGCTTACAACGGCAACCCGCTGGTGAATGCCATGACGGTCGGCATCGCGCCCGCCGACCGCATCTTCCTCAGCGCCGCGGCCGGCGTCGGCAATCCCGTGGTGTATGTCGGTTCCAAGACCGGGCGCGACGGCATCCACGGTGCGACGATGGCCAGCACCGAGTTCGGCAAGAACTCGGAGGAAAAGCGCCCCACCGTCCAGGTCGGCGACCCCTTCGCCGAGAAGCTGCTGATCGAGGCCTGCCTGGAGCTGATGGCGACGGACGCCATCATCGGCATCCAGGATATGGGCGCTGCCGGGCTGACGAGCAGCAGCGTGGAGATGGCCGGCAAGGGCGGCGTCGGCATCGAGCTGGACCTGGACCAGGTGCCCCAGCGCGAGACGGGGATGACGGCCTACGAGATGATGCTGTCTGAATCCCAGGAACGGATGCTGATGGTGCTGCGCCCGGACCGGCAGGACGTGGCCCGGGCGATCTTCGAGAAGTGGGAGCTGGACTTCGCGGTGATCGGCCACCTGACCGACACCGGCCATATCGTCATCCGCCACGGCGGGGAGATGATGGCCGACATCCCGCTGGACCCGCTGGCGGAGCAGGCGCCGTTGTATCACCGCCCCACCGCCGAGACGCCGAAACGTCCGCCGCTGGGCGATGTGCCGGACCCGGTCGGCCTGGCTTCCGCGCTGGAAACGCTGATCGGCTGCCCCGACCTGTGCTCCCGCGCCTGGGTGTGGAACCAGTATGACAGCACCATCGGCGGCCAGACCGTGCAGCGCCCCGGCGGCGCCGACGCCGCCGTGGTGCGCATCGAGGGCCATGAGCGGGCGCTGGCGCTGACCACCGACTGCACCCCGCGCTACTGCGCCGCCGATGCCGAGGCCGGGGGGATGCAGGCGGTCGCCGAGGCCTGGCGCAACCTGACCGCCGTGGGCGCGCGCCCGCTGGCGATCACCGACAACATGAACTTCGGCAACCCCGAGAAGCCGGAGATCATGGGCCAGTTCGCTGCCAGCATACGCGGCATGGCGGCGGCCTGCATCGCGCTGGACTTCCCGGTCGTGAGCGGCAACGTCAGCCTGTATAACGAGACCGAGGGCCGCGGAATCCTGCCCACCCCGGCCATCGGCGGCCTGGGCGTGCTGGACCGGGCGCAGGACTGCGTCGGCATGGCGCTGCAGCCGGGCCTGCACCTCGTGCTGATCGGCGACACGGTGGGCTGGCTGGGACAGTCGCTCTGGCTGCGGGAGATCACGGGCGCCGAGGACGGCCCGCCGCCGCCGGTGGACCTCGACGCGGAACGGCGCAACGGCGACTTGGTGCGCGGCCTCATCCTGGGCGTTTCCGTCCGCGCCTGCCACGACGTGTCGGACGGCGGCCTGCTGGTCGCCGTGGCCGAAATGGCCCTGGCCGGGCGTACCGGCGCGACCCTGGAGCACGACGGCGGCCACGGGGGCGACCATGCCTTCTGGTTCGGCGAGGACCAGTCCCGCTATGTCCTGGCCGTTGCCGACCCCGCGCCGATCCTGGCCGCCGCCGCCGCCGCGGGCGTCCCCGCCGTGCGACTCGGCGCGTCCGGCGGCGACGGTTTGACACTGCCCGGCGGCGTGTCCATATCGCTGGGACGGCTGCGGACGGCGCATGAGCGTTTCTTCCCGGCCTGGATGGAGTCCTGACCGATGGCGATGGTCGCAAGCGAGATCGAGGCCTTGATCCGGGCCGCCCTGCCCGACGCCCAGGTCAAGATTGACGACCTGGCCGGCGACGGCGACCATTATGCCGCCACCGTCGTCAGCGAAGCCTTCCGTGGACGGTCCCGCGTCCAGCAGCACCAGATGGTCTACGCCGCCCTGCGCGGCCGCATGGGTGGTGAGCTGCACGCCCTGGCCCTGCAGACCTCCCACCCGCAATAGGAGCCGACACCATGAGCACCCCCGTCACCGAGCGCATCGAGGGCGAGATCGCCGCCAACCCCGTCATGCTCTACATGAAGGGCAACGCCATGTTCCCGCAGTGCGGCTTCTCCGCCCGCGTGGTGCAGATCCTGACCCACATGGGCGTGCCGTTCCAGACCGCGAACGTGCTGGAAGACCCGGAGCTGCGCGACGGCATCAAGGCGTTCAGCAACTGGCCGACGGTTCCGCAGCTTTATGTCGGCGGCGAGTTCGTCGGCGGCTGCGACATCGTGACCGAGATGTATCAGTCCGGCGAGCTTGAGACGATGTTCACCGAGAAGG
>CAXTDP010000014.1:0-6756 GCA_964242295.1 uncultured Acetobacteraceae bacterium
CTACTGGCCCGGGCGTGGGTCACCCAGCCTGACGCGCTGCTGCTGGACGAGCCGACCAATCACCTGGATGGCGAGAAGATTGCCGTTTTGGAAGCGTGGATCAACGGCGCCGCCTCCCGCACGCCCATGCTGATCGCGAGCCACGACCGCAGCTTCCTGGATACCTGCACCACCCGGACCCTGTTCCTGCGGCCCGGAACCAGCCGCGCCTACGCCCATCCCTACTCGCGCGCCCGGCACCTGCTGGAGGAGGACGACGCCGCGCAGGACCGCAAGCACGCCAAGGATGCGAAGGAGGTGGACCGCCTGCGCCGCAACGCGGGGGAGCTGCGCAACATCGGCGTCAATAGCGGCAGCGACCTGCTGCAGAAGAAGTCCATGCAGTTGCGCGAACGGGCGGAACGCCTGGAGCAGACGCTGCGCCCGGCGCATGCCGAACGGTCCGGCGACATCCGCCTGGCCAGCCGCGGCACCCACGCCAAGGTGCTGGCGGCGCTGCGGGACGTGACGGTCAGCACGCCGGACGAAAGGCCGCTGTTCCGCATCGCCAAGCTCGATGTCCGACAAGGCGACCGGCTGGTGCTGCTGGGGCGCAACGGAGTGGGCAAGTCGCGGCTGGTGGCCCTGCTTCGCCGGGCCGTGACGGAGGAGGTGCCCGGGGTGCAGGTCAGCCCCAGCGTCGTTCTCGGCCATGCGGACCAGGGCATGGCCCACCTGCCGGACAGCCAAACGCCGCATCGCTTCATCTCGGCCGGGCCGGGCATCGGGGACGCGCGCGCCACCAGCCTGCTGGCCGGCGCCGGGATCGGCGTGGACGCACAGGGGAGGCCGATCGGCCGTTTATCGCCCGGTCAGAAGGCGAGGCTGGGCCTGCTGGCGCTCAGGATGGCGGAGCCGAACTTCTACCTGCTGGACGAGCCGACCAACCATGTGGACATACCGGGGCAGGAGCGGCTGGAAGCGGAGCTGCTTGCCCACGGCGCCACCTGCGTCCTGGTGTCCCACGACCGCAGCTTCGTCCGGGCGGTCGGCACGCGGTTCCTGCTGATCGAGGGCGGTCACGCACGGGAGGTGTTCGACGTGACGCGCCTGTGACCGGAGGGGAGGGCGATCGGGCGGACGCCTTGCGCCATGGCCGGATGCTGGCTTCCGATCGCAAGCTGGGGCGGCCGCCCCGCTTTCCTGCATGGGCCGACCCGCCTCCACTCAAGGGGTGTCGGCCGCATCAGCGACCGCCAAGGCTTGCCAGTTCCCGATCTCGGGCCTGAGCCGCCAGGCCAGCGCGGTAGCGCCTCGCGGCTCGACCCACCGTTGCGGCGCCGAGCGCCGAGCCGGCAAGCACGCGTTGTAGGCTGGGTCCGGACAGCAGCAGCAACTTATTGTGGCTGGGCCGCCCGTGCGGCAGGCGGAAGCGCTGCGTGCCCTCCACCACGCGGTCGAGCAGCGTCGTGCGGATGTCGGGCAGGGGCAGGGGCGAGAGCGGGCATCGCAGCTTGGGACATGGGGTATATGGCCGCGCGTTGGAGCCGGACGGGGCAGGGACCATGGTCAGCGCGAAAGTCAGGAGTCTTGACCTCCATCGTGCCAGGCCCCAAGCGGGACCATCCTGGATGGCTGCTCTCGTCGTTTTATGGCATCGGCTAGGAACGCTTCGGCGGCAGCGGAGTAGGAGGGTGCTGCTGACGAGAATGAGGTGGCGACCAGTTCCCGAGGGCGATGTCCGGCCTCATGATGACAGGATCCTTGATGCCCGGCTGTTCCGATACTGCTGCAGGCGCGACCGCCGCGCCGTCCTCACCTCCGGCATCATCTCGCCCAGGCTACCAGGCGCTGCTGCGCGACCGGAGCTTCGCCCTGTTCTTTGCCGCATTCAGCATCTCGACCCTGGGCACCGCCATCGTGCCGGTGGCACTCACGTTCGCGCTGCTCGGCTCCGGCTACTCCGCCTCTGCCGTCGGCACCGTGCTGGCCGCGCAAACGGCGCCCATGGTGCTGTTGATGCTGGCGGGCGGCGTGGTCGGCGACCGCTGGCCAAGACGGCGTTCGATGATCGCCGCCGACCTGCTGCGCTGTGCCAGCCAGGCCACCTTGGCGAGCCTGCTGACCCTTGGGCATCCATCGCTGCCCGTCCTGATGGCCCTCGCCGCGTGCTGCGGGATCGGCACCGCGTTCTACGGACCCGCCGAAAGCGGCCTGATCCCGCAGATCGCCGGCCCCGAGCGGGTCAAGGATGCCAATAGCCTTTGCAGCCTGTCCGGCTCGCTTGCGGCGGTGATCGGTCCCGCGCTTGGCGGCCTGCTCGTCGGCCTCGGCGGCGCCTCGGTCGCGATCGGCCTGGATGCAGTCTCCTACGCCATCAGCGCCGCATGCTTGTCGCTGATGCCGGTCAGGCCCCATGCGATCCCGCCCCGGGCGTCCCTCGCGGTGGACCTCCAACTCGGCTGGGGCGAGTTCAACCGCTACCGATGGCTGCAGCTTGTGACCTTGCAGCAGGGCGTGCTGAACCTGCTTGCCTTCGCGCCATTCTTCGTGCTCGGCCCGTCGCTGTACGCCGCCATCCCCGATGGCGCCCGGACCTGGAGCTTCATCGCCTCGGCAATCGGCGTGGGCGGGATCACCGGCGGCCTGCTCGTCCTCCGCGTCCGGCTGTCCCGGCCGCTGCTGGGCGTCCAGATCGCGGTCGCCCTGCTTGCGACCCCACTCGTCATGCTTGCGTTGCACGCACCCGTGCCGCTGGTGGCGCTGGGCAGCGGCACCTTCGGCACCGCCCTGGTCTTCATGAACGTCCTGGTCCAGACGTCGCTCCAGGAAAGCGTCCCGCACGAGTTCCTGTCCCGGGTCAGCTCGATATTCAGCCTGGTGGTGATGGGCCTTGGTCCCGTCGGCTTCGCCCTTTGTGGTCCCGCTGCCGACCTGGTTGGGACGGAGCGCGTGCTGGAGGTCGGGGCCTGCGCCATGCTGCTCAGCGTGGCCGCATTGCTGTTCTCCCGTTCGGTCAGGAGGTTTCCCCCTTCCACGGCGGGGAAGGACTTGCCGCCACGCCTATGACCCAACTCGCCGGTTGATCCCGGGCGGCGGTGATGAACTGTCGCCGGGTTCTCAGGCGTTCCAGCCGGTCAGTGCTGGCGTATGTGACCTCGCCCTCGCGCTGCACCCGGCCATGGCAGGCCAGTAGGTCAAGGCGTTGATTGTGCCGAACAGTCGCTTGGCCTTGCGGCCGGCCAACGGCGGAGTAGACCATGTGGAAACGCAGGCTGGCCGCCGCCTGGTCGAGGTGATGGCTGGTGCAGTCGCTGCCATGGTCAGCATAGAGGACCGTCCGGGGGGGCCGCAGATGGGCCAGGTTGGATCGGCCTTGCGCCGGATCGCGTGGCGCAGGGCGGCCCATCACATTGTCAATGTATGATGCTCCTGGGTTCCGGGGCCGCGCTGATCCATATCCAGGGTTGAGCTGCCTCCCGGCCGCGAAGGCTGGAACCCCGCCCTGGTTGAGTTCTCTGGGCTAACGCAGCGCCGCGATTGCAGCCGCAATGCGCTCGCAGCCGCTTTGCAGCACGTCATGCGACGCCGCGATGGACAGGCGAAAGTAGGGCGAAAGGCCGTAGGCCGTCCCGGCAACGACAGCGACGCCCGCGTGCTCAAGCAGGAACAGCACGACGTCGCCGTCATCCGCCAAGACTTTGCCGTATGGCCCCGTCTTGCCGATCAGCCCGGCGCAATTGACATACAGGTAGAATGCGCCCGCCGGAGGGCTGCAGCTCAGGCCCGGGATCGCGTTGATCATGGCGAGAACCGCGTCCCGGCGCCGCCCATAGATGACTACGCTTTCCGCAACGAAGCCCTGATCGCCGTTCAGCGCCTCGGTCGCGGCCGCTTGGCTGATCGAGCAGCAATTGCCGCTCGACTGCGACAGCATGGTGTTCATCGCCTCGACGATATCCGCCGGTCCCGCCGCGTAGCCGATGCGCCATCCGGTCATTGCGTAGGTCTTCGACACGCCGTTCACCACCAGGAGGCGATCCCGGAGCGCCGGCACCGCTTGCAGCAGATGCGGGGTGCAACCGCCGTCGAAGCGGATGTGCTCGTAGATGTCGTCCGTCATGACGAGCACGTCCGGATGTGCGAGCAGGACCTCACCGAGGGCGCGATACTCCGCTGCCGTGTAGCTGGCGCCGGTCGGGTTGCTCGGCGAGTTGATCAGCAGCCAGCGCGTGCGCGGCGTGATCGCTGCCGCAAGCTGCGCCGGGGTCAACTTGAAGCCGGCTGCCTCGGGGCAGGCCACCGTGACCGGCACGCCTTCGCAGGCCAGCACCATGTCGGGGTAGGAAACCCAGTAGGGCGCCGGGATCACCACCTCGTCGCCGGGTTCGAGCGTGACCGCCAGCGCGTTGTAGATCGCGCTCTTGGCGCCGTTGGTCGCGATGATCTCCTGGATGCCGTAGTGCAGGCCGTTCTCGCGCTTGAGCTTGGCCGCGATCGCCTGCCGCAGTTCCACGGTCCCGGCCATGAGCGTATAGCGGGTTGCCCCCTTTTCCATCGCAGACGCGGCCGCCGCGCGGATGTGCGCAGGCGTATCGAAATCAGGCTCGCCGACGACCAGGTTGACGATCGAGCGCCCGGCCCGGCGCAGGCTGTTGGCGCGATCGGCCGCCGCCGTGCTCGGGGACGGCTTGATGCGCCTCACCCGGCTGGCGATGCGGGACGGGACGGCGAGGCCGGTCGGGATGTCGTTCATGACCAAAGGCTAGGCGCGTCCGCCCAGCCGGGTCCAAGACGACTTGGACCTGCCGAAAGAAGCCGCGCTTATGGCTGTGCAGGCGCGGCTGGCCTATGTCCTATGGCAGGAGCTCGCGCATGAACTTCACCCGGTTGAGATACTTCGCCAAGGTCGTGGATGTCGGCAGCATGACCCAGGCCGCCGACCTGCTGAACATCGCCCAGCCCGCGCTCAGCCAGCAGGTCGCGACCCTGGAGGCGGAGGTCCGGCAGCAACTGCTGTTCCGCACCAAGCGCGGCGTGTCCCCGACTGAGGCCGGCAAGACGCTTTACCGCCACGCCCAGGTCATCCTCCGCCAGTGCGAGCAGGCGCGGACGGACATGGCGGCGGAGAGCGCCGGCGTCTCAGGCCCGGTCTCGGTTGGCCTCGCCCCGGGCACCGCGGCGGCGACCCTGGCGCTGCCGTTGATCCGGGCCATCCGGACGCTGCATCCGGGCATCGTCCTCTACCTCAACGAGAACTACGGGACCACGCTGTCCGAGCTGATCATGAGCGGCCGGATGGACTTGGCCGTGCTGTATGGCAACCGTGCGATCCACGGCCTGTCCTTCACACCGCTGCTGGAGGAGGAGCTGTTCCTGGTCGGACCCGCCGCCAGCGCCGACCCGATCCCGGTTGCCGAGATGGAGGGCATCGAGCTGTTCCTGCCGCGGCCCTACAACATCGTCCGCAAGCTGGTGGACGAGAACTTCACCCGTGCCGGCGTCAGCTTCCGGGTCGTGGCCGAGGTTGAATCGGCGGCGACGCTCAAGGCAGTGATCGCGGACGGGCTGGGGCTGACGATCCTGCCTGCCTCGATGGCGCGCGAGGCCGCCGATGGCCGCCCATCCTGGTGCCGCCGGATCGTGGACCCGGTCATCGCGGCTCCGCTCACGCTTTGTCAGTCGGACCACCTGCCCCTGTCCGAGCCGGCCGAGGTGGTCAAGACGGTCCTGCTGGAGCTGGCGGCCGGGCTTCCCGCCGATGGCGGCTGGCCGCCGGGCACCGGCGATCCGGGCGCCCCATAAGCGGGCGCTATCGCGGCAAAGCCAATCCGTCTTATCGCCGGACCAGGCGGACCGATAACGTCCCTGCAAGCGTTGGGGGCGGCGAAAGGATGGACCGGGAGGTCGTTAAGGCACTGATCGAGGCGCTTGCGGCCTCGGACCTGGCGGAACTCGAGTATCGCAGCAACGGCGAGACGTTGCGGCTCGTCAAGCGTGGTGCATCGGCCCTGGCTAGCCCCGTCTCCGCCGACGCGCGCCCACCTGCACCCGGCCAGCCCACGCCTTTGCCAGCGCCTCCTGATGCGGTCGCGGAAACGGTGACCGCGCCGCTCTATGGCATCGTTCACCTGCAGCAGGTGCCGGGTGCGCCGCCGTTCGTGTCCGCCGGCCAATCCGTCACTGCGGGACAGGTGCTCTGCGTCATCGAGGCCATGAAGGTGTTCAGCCAGATACGCGCCGAGCGCGACTGCGTCATCGCGTCCGTGCTGGTCGAGTCAGGCCAGGAAGTTGAAGCGGGCCAACCGCTGTTCCGGCTCGGGTGAGGTGCGGCCCATGTTCGACCATGTCCTGATCGCCAACCGAGGCGAGATCGCGCTTCGCATCCAGCGGGCCTGCCGCGGCCTCGGGCTGCGCACGGTTGTCGTTCACTCCGAGGCTGACGCCGATGCGCCTTATGTGCAGCAGGCCGACCAGGCGTTCTGCATCGGGCCGGCGGCAGCTGGGAAAAGCTACCTGAACCAGGCCGCCATCCTGTTCGCTGCCGAGGTCAGCGGCGCCCAGGCGATCCATCCCGGCTATGGCTTCCTGTCCGAGAATGCGGAGTTCGCGGCGCAGGTGGAGCAGGCCGGGCTGGTGTTCGTCGGCCCGAGCGCGTCCTGCATCCGGACCATGGGCGACAAGGTCGCTGCCAAGCGGGCGATGCGCCATGCCGGCGTGCCGTGCGTGCCAGGCCCGGACGAGCCGTTGCCGGAGGACCCGGCCGCGATCCGCGCG
>CAXTDP010000014.1:6766-24917 GCA_964242295.1 uncultured Acetobacteraceae bacterium
AGGGTAGCCGACGCGATCGGCTACCCGGTGATCGTCAAGGCGGCCGGCGGCGGCGGCGGGCGCGGCATGCGCGTCGTCACCGACCCGCAGACCCTGCTGGAAACGCTTGCGCTCACTAAGGAGGAAGCCCGCCACGCCTTCGGCAACCCGGAGGTGTACATCGAGAAGTTCCTTTCCCATCCGCGCCACGTTGAGATCCAGGTTATCGCCGACCGCCACGGCACGGCACTGTGGCTGGGCAGCCGCGACTGCTCGCTGCAACGGCGCAACCAGAAGGTGATCGAGGAGGCGCCGGCGCCGGGGATCGCGCCTGACGACATCGCCAGGGTCGGTTCGCGCTGCGCCGAGGCGTGCCGGCAGATCGGCTACTGCGGCGTCGGCACCTTCGAGTTCCTGTTCGAGGACGGCCAGTTCTACTTCATCGAGATGAACACCCGGCTGCAGGTCGAGCACCCCGTGACCGAGATGACGACCGGAATAGATATCGTCCAGCACCAGTTGCGCGTGGCGCGGGGCGAGGCGCTATCCTTGGCGCAGGACCTGATCGGCTGCGTCGGCCACGCCGTCGAGTGCCGGATCAACGCCGAGGACCCCGGCAGCTTCGCGCCGTCGCCGGGCCGCATCTCCGAATGGCGCGTGCCTGGCGGGTTCGGGGTGCGGGTGGATAGCCATGCCGGCGCGGGATACCGGGTGCCCCCGTACTACGACTCCATGATCGCCAAGCTGATCGTGCACGGCACGAACCGCGACGACGTCCTGGCCCGCATGCGCCTGGCCCTGAGCGAGATGCAGGTCGGCGGCATCAAGACCAACCTCCCGCTGCACCGGGCCATCCTGGACGACAGCGCCTTCTGCGGCGGTCCGGTGGACATCCACCATCTTGAACGCTGGCTGGAGCGGAGAAGCGCGGCATGAGCGCCGATCCGCGGATCGGCGTGCTGGGGACCGCGGCGCTGCTGTTCGAGGCACCGGGACCGCCGGTGCTGGAGTCCCAGCAGCGCGTCTGGGCACTGGCGCAAACCGCTGCAAGGTGGCCGGAGATCTGCGAAGCCGTGCCGGGCGTCAACAATCTGATGCTCACCTTCGCAACACCGCCGGCCGATCTCGCGCCGTTGCGCACCAGGCTGCTGGCGGCCTGGACGGGTGCAGAGCCGATGGCCCTGCAGGGACGGGTGATCGAGTTGCCGGTGGTGTATGGCGGCGATGGTGGGCCGCATCTGGCCGACGTGACAACCCATACCGGCCTTGGCGTGGACGAGCTGATCGAACGTCACACAGCACCGCTTTATCCCGTCTATGCCGTCGGCAGCCACCCCGGCTACTGCTACCTGGGCGGCATGGACGAGCGGATCGCGACGCCGCGCCGCAGGGTTCCCGTCCTCTGCATCCCCGGCGGCGCCGTGTCCATCGGCGGCACGCAGACCGGCGTGTCGGCGTCGCCCGGCCCGAGCGGCTGGAACACCATCGGCAGCACCTCGCTCCGCTTCTTCGACCCGGCGCGCTCGCCTCCGGCCCTGCTGCAGCCCGGCGACGCGATCCGGTTCCGCGCCGAGAGGGTGATCCGATGATCGAAGTCGTCGCCACTGCCGGGCTTGCGACGGTGCAGGACCTCGGGCGCTATGGCAGCCTGCGCTATGGCGTGGGCCGGGCCGGCGCGATGGACCGGGTGGCGCTGGCTGCCGCCAACCTCCTGCTTGGCAATGACGAGGGCGCCGCCGGCATCGAGCTGCAGATGTTCCCGTTCACCGCGCGCTTCATGGGGGATTGCAGCTTCGCACTGACCGGCGCGGACTGCGCGGCGCGGCTGGATGGGCAGGCGCTGCTGCCATGGTCGGCCTACGTCGCGCGCGCTGGCCAGGAACTCGTGCTCGGCTTGCCGCAGGGCAGCGCGCAGCGTGGCAGCCGGGCTTATCTGGCCTTGCCGGGCGGCGTGGATGTGCCCGAGGTGCTTGGCTCCCGCAGCACGCAGTTGCGTGGCGCGTTCGGCGGGCTGGACGGCCGGTTCCTGCAAGCCGGCGACCAGGTGCAGGCCGCGGCGCCAGGCGTGGGCGTTGGCGGCTTCGGTCTCGTGCCGCCCTCGCTGGGATTGCCGCTTGCGGCGGGGGACGTTGCCGCCGTTCGCGTGCTTCCGGCCGCCGAATACTGCCGCTTCACCCCCGACGCGCAGGAGCGGTTCTGGTCCACCGCCTGGAAGGTCACGGCGCACAGCGACAGATACGGCTACCGCCTTGCCGGGGATGCCCTGACGTTTGCGGAGCCGGTCGAGATGCTGTCGCATGGCATCGTCCCCGGCGTGATCCAGGTGCCTCCCGGTGGCCAGCCGATCATCCAGATGAGCGACGCCCAGCCCTCGGGCGGCTATCCGAAGATCGGGACCGTGATCGAGGCCGACCTGTGGCGGCTCGGGCAGGCGCCGGCCGGCAGCCGAATCCGGTTCCTGAGGACGACCTGGGAGGAAGCCATCCTGGCGGGCGAAGCGGTGCGCGCCTGGCTCGGCGAGGCGGGCCGGCTGACCCGGCTGCAGCGCGCGCAGCACCTGGAGGGACGCCGATGACGGCCGCGGAACAGGTCCAGCTTTTCAGCGGCTGGCTGGAAGGAACCGACATCGAGCTGCTCGAGCTGTTCACTGGACAGGAGCTGCTGCGGCTGCGGCGCGGTGCGGCCGGCGGCACGGCTCCCGCCTGGATCGAGGCGGCGCCGTCCACAATCTGTGCCCCGTCCGTCGGTGTGTTCCGCCGCTCGCACCCGATACGGACTGCGCCGCTCGTTCGGCCGGGACAGCATGTGGACGAAGGGGAGCCGGTCGGGCTGCTGCAGGTTGGTGCGCTGCTGGTCCATGTCGTCGCGCCTTGCGCCGGGACGGTGCTTGAGGTCGTGGCCGAAGACGGCGCGGCCGTGGGTTTCGGCGCCCCGCTGGTGCGTTTCATGGGGGCTGGGGTGCGATGACCGAGATTGACCTGAACGCGGACCTTGGCGAGGGCTACGGCCCCTGGCAGATGGGCGACGACGCGGCGCTGCTCGGCTTCCTGTCGTCGGCCAACGTCGCGTGCGGCTTCCATGCCGGCGACCCTGCCATCATGGACCGTACGGTGCGCGAGGCGCTGGCCCGCGGCGTTGACGTGGGCGCCCATGTCGGTTTCCCCGACCGGCAGGGGTTCGGGCGCCGGGCCATGCAGATGGAACCGGCGGAGCTGACGAGCATCGTGGTGTATCAGCTCGGCGCATTGGCGGGGATCGCGCGCCGGGCCGGGCACCGGATGATGCACATGAGCTTCCACGGGGCACTCGGCAATATGGCCGCGGCGGACGCGGGGCTTGCCGACCTCCTCGTCGGCGCCGTCGCCGGGTTCGATCCCGCGTTGACCATCCTGTCCTCCACGTCGCGCGCGATCGAGGACGCGGCGGCCCGGCACCGCCTGCGGGTCGCCACCTGCTTCCTGGCCGACCGCGCCTACGGTGATGACGGCCTGCTGGTGCCCCGCAAGCTGCCCAACTCGGTGATCCATGATCCCGGCGCCTGCGTCGAGCGCGTGGACCGGCTGCTCCGGGACGGGACGGTCATCACCTATTCGGGCAAGGCGCTGCCGATGCGCGCTTCCTCCATCCTGCTGCATGGTGACACGGACGGCGCGGTCACGCTCGCACGCGACATCCGCGTGGCGGTCGAGGCGTCCGGCGCGCAGGTCGTGCCGCTTTCCCGCCAGAACGGCAGTGCGACATAGGGCGGGCTTATTGGCCCACACCTGAATCGTCTTGGCATTCCCCTCACGCTTTCGCCCACATTCGCGCCAACCGAACGGGACCGGACATGCCCATTTCTGACTACCAGACGGCATTGGTGACCGGCGCCTCCTCCGGGATCGGTGCGGCAGTCGTCGAGCGCCTGTGCCGGGAGGGCGTTGCGGTCCATGCCCTCGCGCGCCGGGCCGATGCGCTGGAGGCGCTTGCGGCACGCACCGGCTGCATCCCGCACGCCCTGGACGTGGCCGACCTGGAGGGCGTCACCCGCCTCGCCGGGAGCACCGGCTTCGACATCCTGGTGAACAACGCAGGAGTGGACCGGCCCGGCTCCATCCTTGCCGCAGATGCCGAGGGGATAGACCTGCTGGTCGATGTCAACCTACGCGCCGTGCTGCACCTGTGCCGGCTGGTCGTGCCCGGCATGGCGGCGCGCAACCGCGGGCACGTGGTCAACATCAGCTCCATCGCCGGCGCCTACAACTTCGGCGGCAACAGCACCTATCACGCGACCAAGGCGGCGGTGCACATGCTGTCGCGCCAGTTGCGGGTGGACCTTTACGGCAAGATGGTACGCGTGACCGAGATCTGTCCCGGCCGGGTCGCGACCGACATCTTCGCGCACGTGCATGGGGACAGCCCCGAGGTGCGCGAGCGGTTCATCGAGGGCTTCCTGCTCCCCGAGGCCGCCGACATCGCGGACGCGATTGCCTTCGCCATCGCCGCCCCGGCCGCCGTCAACGTCGGCCACATCGAGATCATGCCGACGCTGCAAGTGCCGGGCGGATTGCAGACCATGCGCGCCGGTCAGGCCGGCATCTAGGGACGGGGAGGGGGCGCCGCATGCAATCCTTCGATCTTTCGGCAGTCCTGCTCAACCCCGAGTTCGCGGCGATGATCCTGACCGGGATACGCTTCACCTTCACCGTGTTCGCCGGCGCGTGGCTGCTGGCGATGGCGCTGGCCATGGTGCTGCTGACCGTCCGCCTGATGCCGTCCCCCATCGCGCAACGGGCGGTCGCGGCCTATGTTTCCTACCACCGGAACGTGCCGACGCTCGTGCAGCTCATGCTTTGGTACTTCGGCATCTCGAACCTGCTGCCGGACGGGCTGCAGGAATGGCTGGCCGATCATCATGGCGAGGCGATATTCGCCGTCATCGCGCTCGGCCTGTGCCAGGCGGCGTTCTTCAGCGAGGACCTCCGGTCCGGCCTGCGCGCCGTCGCGCCGGGCCAGGCGGAGGCGGCCCGTGCCCTGGGCCACTCGTTTGTCGGGTCCATGCGCTGGATCATCCTGCCGCAAGCGGTCCGCAACGCGATCCCGGCGCTGGTCAACCACACGGTGTCGCTGTTCAAGAACAGCAGCCTGGCGATGGCGATCGGCGTGACCGAGCTGACCCACGTGATCCGCGAGGTCGAAAGCCGCAGCTTCCGCACCTTCGAGGTTTATGCGGTCGCCACGGTGTTCTACCTGGCGGTGTCGCTGCTGCTGATGGCGATGGGCGCTGGGCTGGCGCGGCACTACCGGCTCGCGGCGGCGCGCTGACATGCTGGGCGTCATAGACATCCTCCGGGACAACTGGCTGCTGCTGCTGGTCGGCCAGTATCCGTACGGGCCGCTGGGCGGCATCGCCGCGACGCTCATCCTTTCGGTGCTCGGCATCCTGCTGGCGTTCCCGCTGAGCGTGCTGCTGGCGCTCGCCCGGCTGTCGCCGTTCCGGGTGCTGCGCTGGCCCGTGACCGCGCTCGTTTACACCACCCGCGGCGTGCCGCTGCTGCTGATCATCCTGTGGACGTACTTCCTGCTGCCGGTCCTGCTCGGCCACACCGTTTCCGGCTTCGCGACCATGCTGTGCACCCTGGTGCTCTACGAGGGCTGCTACCTGTCCGAGGTGGTGCGGGCCGGCATCGAGGCGTTGCCAAGGGGACAGGCCGAGGCCGCCCGCGCGCTCGGGCACGGGTATGGCAACCGGATGCGCTACGTCATCCTGCCGCAGGCGCTCTACAACATGCTGCCCAGCATGCTGAGCCAGTTCATCTCGACCATCCAGGAAACCACGCTCGGCTACGTGATCAACGTCCAGGAGCTGACCTTCGCGGCGAACCAGATCAACAACCAGCTCCTGACGCAGCCGTTCCAGGTCTTCTTCATCCTGGCGGTCACCTACTTCGTCGTTTGCTTCGCCCTGACCCGGCTCACGCACTGGCTTGAGCAGCGGATCGCCGCCCGGCGCCGGGGCGTGGCCGGGCAGGCCGGCGCGGCCAAGGGCGCCCTTGCCGATGATCTTCCGCTGCCGACCGGGGAGGAATTGCTGTGATCGTGTTCTCCAACGTGAACAAGTGGTACGGCGACTACCACGCGCTGGCCGACATCAACGCCGAGGTCGCCAAGGGCGAGGTCGTCGTGGTGTGCGGGCCGTCAGGCTCGGGCAAGTCAACGCTGATCCGGACGGTCAACCGGCTGGAGGAGATCAAGTCGGGGTCGCTGACCGTGGACGGCGTGGATATCCAGGCGCCGTCCAACAAGGCGGGCGCGCTCAACCGCATGCGCAGCCGCATCGGCTTCGTGTTCCAGAGCTTCAACCTGTTCCCGCACCTTTCCGTGCTGGAGAACGTCGCCCTGTCCCCGATGAAGGTCCTCGGCGTCAAGCGCGAGGACGCCCGCGTCAAGGCGACCCGGCTGCTCACCCGCGTCGGGCTGGCCAACAAGGCTGGCGCCTACCCGGCCCAGCTTTCCGGCGGGCAGCAGCAGCGCGTCGCCATCGCCCGGGCGCTCGCCATGGAGCCGCCGGCGATGCTGTTCGATGAGCCGACCAGCGCGCTCGACCCGGAGATGGTCGGCGAGGTGCTCGCCGTCATGCGCGGCCTGGCCGATGACGGCATGACCATGATGTGCGTCACCCACGAGATGGGCTTCGCGCGCGAGGTCGCGGACCGCGTCTGGTTCATGGATGCGGGCCGTATCCTGGAGACTGCCGATCCCGAGACTTTCTTCCGCTCGCCGCAGCATCCGCGGGCGCAGCGCTTCCTTTCCGACCTGCGCGCCCACTGACCCCCCAACTAGGAGCACCGGACAATGCCCTCGCCGATCATCGCCCGTTTTAGCGTTGCTTGCCTCTGTGCCGCCGCGTTGGCGCAGCCTGCGCTCGCCGACCAATGGGACGACATCGCCCAGCGCAAGGAACTGAAGTGCGGCACCTTCGCGGACGTGCCGCCCTTCGCAGCGCCGGACCCCAAGACACGCGAGATGGTCGGTTTCGACGTGGACATGTGCAAGGCGCTGGCGAAGCACCTCGGTGTTTCCGCCGCGGTGACGCCCCTCTCGGTCGAGGCGCGGGTGCCGGAGGTGCAGATGGGCCGGGTGGACGTGACCATCGCGAACCTGGCCTACACGACGAGCCGTGCCAACCAGATACAGTTCAGCGACCCGTACTACGTGGCCAAGGAGATGCTGGCCGTCCGCGCCAGCAACCCGGCCGCGACGCCGGGCGACCTGAAGGGCAAGCGCATCAGCGCTGCCAAGGGATCAACCTCCGAGCTGTCCATCACCCTGAACGGGTCGGACCCGGTCACATTCCAGGACACGGGTTCGGCCTATATGGCGCTGCAGCAAAACAAGTCGGTCGGCATGGTCGCCAACACCATGACCATTACCAAGCTGGTGAACCAGTCGCAGGCGTCCGGCAGCCCGCTCAAGATGGTCCCGGCCCCCATGCTGCTGGAGCCGGTCGGCATCGGCATGAAGAAGGGCGAGGCCCAGTTGCTGGCGAAGGTCAACGAGGCGCTATACGCCATGGACAAGGCAGGCGAGATCAATGCGATGTGGACCAAGTGGCTCGGCCCGGACACCGAGTTCAAGATGACCCGCGATGAGAAGGTCCAACCCATCACCGCGATCCAGTTTACGCCTATCCCCTGAACGGACGGGGGCTGACTGGGTGCTGCCTGGTCGGGCTCGCCCGTCAGAGACAGGCTGGACCTCTGTCGTCCCCCCCAAGCTTCGTTCACGTTCCAAGCGCGATGTGCTTCCGCCAGGCTCCTGGGTTATGACCCTGGACCGCGGAAAGCGCATCGGTGCCGGGCATCTTGCCCCAAGCCGCCGGAACCCCGAATGCTTTTCCCTGAAAGTCATCAAGGAACCCTCCCAATGTCCCCCTCTGACCGCCTGCGTGCCTTGCTGTCCAAACCCGGCTTCGTTGTCATGCCTGCAGTTTGGGATGGCCTGAGTGCGAAGCTGGCCGCCCGCGCCGGGTTCAAGACCGCTTTCATGTCAGGTTCCTGCGTCGCGGCGAGCCGGCTCGGCGGGCCTGACCTCGACCTCATCTCGTTCGCGGAGATGTATGACTCGCTGGAGATGATCCGCGGCGCGGCCCCGGACACTCTGGTCCTGGCCGATGGCGACCACGGCTATGGAAATGCGATGAACGTGCAGCGGACTGTGCGCGCATACGGCCGGGCCGGGGCGGCGGCGGTCCTGATCGAGGACAAGGTCACCCCGCGCGCCCTGACCGCGGCCGGCAAGCCGTGCCTGCCTCGGGATGAGGCGCGGATGAAGGTCCGCGCGGCGGTTCAGGCGGCCCGGGACTCCGGCATCATGGTCATGGCCCGCACGGACTGCCGCCCGACGCAGGGCATCGAGGAGGCGCTGGCGCGGACCGAGATGTTCGTCGAGGAAGGGGCCGACATCCTGTTCCTGGACTCGCCAGCCAACGAGGACGAGATACGGGCCACCGTCGCGGCGGCCAAGGGACGGCCGTGCTTTGCGGTGCTCTCGCCCGGAGCGCCCCGGGAAACGCCGACCCGCGCCCGCGCCGAGGAGCTCGGCCTGAAGATCGGAACGCACCCGACCGCGCTGCTTTCTCCCGTGGCGGCCGGCATCACGGCTGGCCTAGCCGCCTTGGAACGCGGGGAGGCCGAGGCAGCTGGTGCACTTACGCCTGCCGAGTTCCGGGCGGCACTGGGCTACTCGGACTACGATGATGCAGCCAAACAGTTCAGCATGCCTGCTTGAAACTTAGTCGCATCAATCTGTTAGGTATAGCGAACCGCAATCATCGGTGCCTGGGATCGCAATCATCGGGGGCCTGCCCACGCTGATTGCACGGCAGGGCGGGCGGGTGCTGGCCGGGACGGGCCAGGAAACGACCGCCTTGTGCCCATGTGGCGTTTCATCCCGATCGTACGCATTTATGCCTCGACGCCGGGCAAGGAACCCGGTCATAATTTCTAGGGCTAAGTTCCACCGGCCTGAACGGGTTGTCTGACCATTGGGGCGCCATGTTGATCGGCTACGCTCGCGTGTCCACCGACGACCAGAACCTTGCCCTCCGGTCCGTTCCTGGCACGATGCTTCTCCTGATCTGCTTGGGCCTGCTGGCGACGCTCGCGGGATGCGGGCTCGATGATGCCCTGCACCGGACGGACCTCGCCACCTATCAGCGCCAGTGCAGCGAGTTCGGTTTCACCCCGGGGACGGACGCCTTCGCGCGATGCATGCAGCAGCAGGCGGCGCAGCGGGCGAAGGAGAACCAGCAAGTGCTCGACCGGATTCATCGCGATGAGGCTGCGGACAAGCTCAAGAGGCAGTAACGTCCACGGCCGGCGTTCGGCGGGGCGATTGCACCATCCCAGCTAGGCTGGAAGGTTGGTACAGGTGCCGGTGCAAGCTGGAGGAGTGGACGCTCATGCCGCACGTGGTCCAGACCGACATCTTCCTCCATATCCGCGTGGTGATGAGCATCGTGCTCGGCCTGGGCCTGACGCGGCTCCTCAACGGCACCTCGCGCTTCGTGCAACATCCCGGGCGGCACGCCGTCTATCCCGTCCACCTCGGCTGGGTCGCCTGGACAGTGCTGCTGTTGCTGCACTTCTGGTGGTGGGAGTTCTGGCTCACCGCCGTGCCGCGATGGACCTTCCAGATCTACCTGTTCGTCGTGGCCTACGTCGTGCTGCTGTTCCTGCTATGCACGCTGCTCTACCCGGACGACCTCGGCGGCTACGCTGGCTACGAGGACTACTTCCTTTCCCGCCGGCGCTGGTTCTTCGGCCTTCTGGGCGCTGCCTTCGTGTTCGACTTCGGGGACACGCTGCTGAAAGGTGCAGAACACTATGCAGCCTTCCATGGCGAATACCTGGTCCGCCTCCCGATCTGCCTGGCACTCTGCGGTGTTGCGATGGTGACCAGGAAGCGCTGGTTCCACGGCGGCTTCGTCCTGGCGAGCCTCGCCTACGAGGTTTCCTGGATCTTCCGTCTCTTCGACCAGTTGGCGCCAGGCTGAACGGCACCGCCGCCCCACGCCGCTTCCAGGTGCAATCAGCGTGGGCACGGCGGCGATGATTGCGGTCCCGCGTGCAGCCTTTATGCGCTCGGTTGCAGTGAGCGTGAGTTCGGACGTTCAGCCCCGGTGCAATGGGCGTGGGCACGAGCCCCAGATGATCGCGATCCCGCCTGCGGATGTTTGCAGCTCATTACAGCTAGGCGTGTTGGTCGGCGTGGGCTGCGTCCACGACGTGCTCCAGGCGGCCACGCGGGAGGCGAGCGCGGTCAACCACGGCCAGAACCTGTCCGGCATTCGGGTGGGCCTAGAGGCAGGGGCGGCCCGGAAAGCGCTGGTCGGGCATCTCATGGATTTGGCATGCAACCTGTTCGAATGAGGCCGCCTCCTGCGCCGGGTCACTTGGCGCGGCCGACGGTCTCCTGGAGCGCGGGACCGGACGAATGGGCTTCCTCCCCGCCCAGGTACAGCGGAAGGAAGCGCAGGGACCAGGCGAGCCCGAAGGCCAGGATGCCGGCCAGGATCTCCTGCCACATCGGCACCGCCAGGCCGAAGCCGCGAACCAGCCAGGCCACCGTCAGCGGCGTCAGTCCGGAGATGACGGCCGTGCCGACGCTGTAGGGGAATGCGAAGCCGCTCTGGCGGATGGACGTGGGGAACAGGGCGCAGATCAGGCCCGCGATCAGGGAGTGCGTGACGCCGCACAGTGCCCCCACCGCCGCCAGCGCCGCCGCCAGCCCGACCGGGCTTACCTCGAGCGTTGGAAGCTGCGTGAAGAACCAGATGGCGGATCCGGCATTGAGCACCCCGGCAATGACCAGCAGGCGCGGCCAGCCCAGCACCTCCCGCATGGCGCCCCAGGCCGGCATGCTAAGCACGAAGGCCGTGACGCCACAGATATTGGCCAGGAACACGGCATCGGTGGAAACGTGGCGGATGCCGATCAGGTAGGTGGGGAGCCACTGGAAGTAGATGGCCGGCGTCGTGGAGAAGACGAATGTCAGCACGACGGCGAAAACGCATTGCCGGCGGTAATCCTGCAGGACCGTGGCCAGCGGAACCCGGGCGGAAAGCTGCCGCTCCTCCCGGATCTGCTCGAACATCGGCGATTCAGCCAGGTGCCGGCGCAGGTAGGCGGCGAGCAGCCCCGACAGGCCGCCCAGGATGAACGGCAGCCGCCATGCCAGCGAAGCCCAGGCCGGGTCGAGCAGGCCGGTGAACGCCTTGGCCAGGAACGCCACCGCGGCCCCCAACAGCAAGCCGCAGTTCACCATGCCCAGGAACAGGCCGCTGGCCACACCCAGGCGGCGGGGTGTCGCGTGCTCGCAGATGAACACGGCGGCCCCCGGCAGCTCCCCGCCGACCGCGCAGCCCTGCAGGATACGGAGCAGCAGCAGGGCGGCCGGCGCCATCCAGCCCGCAACGGCATAGGTCGGCAGCAGGCCCATCAGGAAGGTCGGCACCGACATCAGCAGGACGGTGAAGACGAACAGCTTCTTCCGCCCGATCCGGTCGGCGAAGTGGGCGATCACCATGCCGGCGATCGGGCGGACCAGGTAGCCGATGGCGAAGATGCCGAAGGCCTGGACCTGGCTCTTCCACACGGAGTCACCCGGCGGAAACAACTGGGCGCTGAGGGCCGCGGCGACGAAGACGTAAACCTGGAAATCGAAGTATTCGAGCATTCCGCCGAGCGAGGCCAGCCCGACGTTCTGCAGTTCCTTCACATCGCGCCGGTTCATCGTTCCACCCCTTTTCCGCCGCGGCTCTGCCGGCCACGGTCGCCCGATTGGTTTCGGCTCAATCCCTGCCGCGGCTCCAGCGATCCTCGTCCGCCTGCACGCCCGGCAAGCCCGTCAGCTCGTTGTATCTCGCCATCGGCATCAGGGTCCCGCCGACCGTGCCGAGCGAACGATCCTGGTGCAGGGCCTGGAACACCCGCTCCATCGCGGCCGTTGCCGCGAGCAGGGCGGCGATCGGGAACATGACGGCGGAGGCGCCCGCATCCTGCGCCAGCGCAACCGTCAGCGCGGTGCCGCCCCCGGCCTGCGACACGTTGGCCAAATGAAAACCCGGGATGGCCTGGCACACGCGCCCCAGCATCTCCGGCGTGTCGGCCCCCTGCACGAACACCATGTCCACGCCTTCCCGCTGGTAACGGCCCGCACGGTCAATGGCGGCCTCGATCCCCTCGACCGCAAGCGCGTCCGTGCGGGCGCAGAGCACCAGGGCGGGGTCCCTGCGGGCATCCAGCGCGGCCCGCAGCTTCGCGAGCTGCTCGGCCACCGGGATCACCGCCTTGCCCGCCAGGTAGCCGCAGCGCTTGGGCGTGACCTGGTCTTCCAGGAACAGCCCCGCCACCCCGGCCCGCTCGAAGGCCCTTACCGTCTGGGCGACGTTGTGGACGCCGCCGAACCCGGTATCGGCATCGGCCAGCACGGGAATGCCCGCCGCGGCGGTGATCCGCGCATAATGGTCGGCAAAGTCCCGCATGCCGAGTTGGCCCATGTCGGGCGCGCCGAGCAGGGTGCCGGTGGCCGCGTTGCCGCCGGAGGCCACGGCGTCGAAGCCGGTGCGGGCCGCAAGCCGGGCGGACAGCGCGTCGTGCACGCCAGGAAGCACCAGGATCTCGGGCTGGGCCAGGAGTTGCCGCAGCAGCGTGCCGGGATGCACGGGACTGCTCACCGGGGCGCCCGCAGGCGCTGCAGCCAGGGCCGTGCCGCCTGTTCCCAACCCGTGATCGCGTCCGCCTGCAACAGGGTCATGCCGATCTCGTCCAGTCCGTCCAGCAGCGCGGTCTTGTCGGCGGGCGAAAGTTCGAACGCCATGGTGAAGCCGGGTCCGCTGACCCGCTGCGCCACCAGGTCCACCTGCAGCCGCACCGGGCCGGGCGCATCGCGCAGCAGGGCGCGCAGCCGGTCCAGCGGTTCCGGTGCCGCGGCGATCGGCAGGATGCCGTTGCGGATGCAGTTGTCCCGGAACACCTCGCCGAAGCTGCCGGCGACCAGAACCCGGATGCCGAACTCGTCGAGCGCCCAGCAGGCGTGCTCGCGCGTGCTGCCGCAGCCGAAATTCGTGCCGGAGACGAGGATTGCCGTCTGCTCCCAGCCGGGCCGGCTGAGCACGAAATTCGGGTCCCGCCGCCAGAGCGCGAAGAGGCCGGCGCCGTAGTCGGGATCGATGCCGCGCATGAAGGCGGCCGGCAGCACCTGGTCGGTGTCAATGTTGTCGCGGTCGAGCAGGGCGGCGACCGCATCCACCGGCTGGAACCGGCGCATCAGGGCACGGCCCGGCGATCCACGATGCGGCCAGCCAGGGCAGCAGCGGCGGCGGTTTCCGGGCTGGCCAGGTGCGTCATCACGCCCGCGCCCTGCCGTCCCGCGAAGTTGCGGTTGGTGGTCGAGACGATGCGCTGCCCCGGGGCGCCTTCCTCTCCATTCACGCCGGCGCACATGGAACAGCCGGCCTCGCCCCACTCGAACCCGGCATCGCGGAAGATGCGGTCCAGGCCGAGCTGCTCGGACTCCCGCTTCACCGAGGTGCTGCCGGGCACGACGACCGCGCGGACGGTGCTGGCGACGTGCCGCCCCGCCACCACGCGCGCCGCCGCCTGCAGGTCGGACAGGCGGGCATTGGTGCAGGACCCGATGAAGACCCGGTCCACGGACAGGCCGGCGATCGGCGTGCCCGGCTGCAGCTTCATGTAGGCGATGGCGCGGCGCAGCTCGTCCTGCTGCGGCGCCGGCGCCAGCGCCGGGTCGGGGATGTGCCCGGACAGGCCGAGCACGTGGGAGGGATCAATGCCCCAGGTGATCTGCGGCTCCAGCGCGCTGCAATCCACCTGGAGGTCCCGGTCGAACACGGCGTCCGCGTCGGTATGCAGGGCGTTCCAGTCGGTCACTGCGCCGTCCCAGTCGCTGCCTTCCGGGGCACAGGCGCGACCCTGGAGCCAGGCGGCGACGCTCGCATCCGGGGCGACCAGGCCGGTCCGGCCGCCCAGCTCGGTCACCATGTTGCACAGGGTCATGCGCCCCTCCACGGGCAGCGCACGGGCGACCGGCCCGGCGAACTCGACCGCGTGGCCGCGTGCCATGTCGGACCCCCAGTGACCGATCACGAACAGGATCAGGTCTTTCGCGGTCACGTCCGGGGCGAGCACGCCGTCCAGGGTGATGCGCATCTGCCGGGGCTTCTTCCAGGCCAGGGTCTGCGTGGCCAGGACGTGGACCACCTCCGTCGTGCCGGTGGCCAGGCCCAGGGCGCCGATCCCGCCCACGGTGCAGGCGTGGCTGTCGGGGCAGGCCACGGTGCTGCCGGGCAGCGCGATCGCCAGCTCGGGCGAGATGACGTGGACGATCCCCTGCAGCGGGCTGTCAATCCCCAGCACGCGGATGCCCAGCCGGTCCGCGCCCGAATGGGTCCGCGCCAGGAAGGGCGTGCTCTGCGGGATGGTCGTGCTGGTCCGGCCGGGGCTGGTCGAGACCATGTGGTCGGTGACCGCGACCGTAAGGTCGGGCCGCCGCACCGAATGGCCGGTCTTGCTGAGCTTGGCGAAGGCGGGCGGGGCGTGCAGGTCGTGGATCACGTGGCGGTCCACGTAGACCAAGGTGCGGCCATCCAGCCGCTGGCCGACCACGTGCGCGTCCCAGATCTTGTCGAAAAGCGTTCCCATCCGGACTTTATGGCCTCATGTCGAGGGCATGACGTTGGGGACGGCCTTGTGTATTGTCAACAATGCACAGCCAGCGTTGCCGCATGCCGGTGCGCGTGACAGGCTGGATGACCAAAGAGAAAGCCGTCCATGCGGGTCGAACGGATCGAAGTGCAAACCTTGGCCGATCGGGCCTGCGACATGCTCGAGCGTGCCATCCTGTCCGGGAGCCTGCCGCCGGGCACGGCCTTGGGCGAGGCGGAGCTGGCCGGGCAGCTCGGCATCAGCCGCGGCCCCGTGCGCGAGGCGATGAACAGGCTGGAGGGAAGGCGGCTGCTGCAGCGCGTGCCGCATGTGGGGGTGCGCGTGGTGTGCCTGTCCGACATGGAGGTGAGCGAGATCTTTGCCATGCGGGAAGTGCTGGAGGGCCTTGCTGCGCGCCTGGCCGCTGAGCGCATGGACACGCGCGAGCTGGACGCGCTGGAGGCAGCCGCCCCATTTCGGCATAGGGCGCCCACGGCCGACGGTCACGGGTTCAGCAAGGTCGGCGACGACTTCCACGTCCAGATCGCACAGGGTAGCCGCAATCGCCGGCTGATCGAGTATCTGTGCACCGACATGTACTCGCTGCTGCAACTCTACCGCATCCGCAGCGGCGGCAGTCCGATGCGCGCGGGTTCCACGGGTGAACACCGGGAGATCGTTGACGCACTGCGAAACCGCGACGGAGTGGAGGCAGAACGGCTCATGCGAGCCCACGTTCGGCGTGCACGAGACAGCTTGAACCTCGACCTATCCGAAACTGCGTGCCGCTCGTGACACGAGGGCCAGTCGTTGATGAGACAGCCCGACCTGTTCGGCACGGTGTCGCTGCCGCCCTTGTCCGAGCTTGGCGCCGCCAACGCCCGGGGCGGCACGACGTCCGGCGGTGGATGGCGCTGGCGTGCCGCGGCGGCCGCGCAGGTAGGCTCGCCGTCATAGGCGCCGTCTGCCGTCACAGAGCCGATCATGGCCTCAGCCTGCCCGAGCAGGGCCGGCACCTGGGCCGCGTCGTCAGCATGCCCTTTGGTCAGCGCCTGCGCTGCGATCTCGCCCGTGTCGGCATCCACGGCCAGGTGAAGCTTGCGCCACTGCCGGTGCACCCGGCCGTGCTTCTCGGCATCCCACTCGCCTGGTCCGAACAGCTCCAGCCCCGTGCTGTCCAGCACCAGGTGGATCGGGCCAGCGCTGGCCTGCACACGCGGCTGGCGTCCTGTTGCTGGACGACGACGGCTGAGTGATCCCCGCTGTCGCAGTCATGGCTTCTGAAGCAAACTCCGTAAGGCACGAACATTCGACAGTGTCTCGAGCGCGAAAACCTGCTCAACGAGAGCGTCCGTCTGCCCCTTGCCGATGACCGGCTCGCAAAGGTCGCGGGTCTTCCGGATGACCTCGTCGCGCGGCATCGGGTTGTCCACGGTGCCGCGCACCGCGGTGACACGATCGCTGAAGACCGTACCGTCGTTCAAGGCGATCTCCACGATAGCCTGGCGCGACGGTTCCAGCCTTTGCAGCTCCTCGCTCTCGATCAACTGGACCTTCGCGCGCTGACGCAGAACCGTGGGGTCGTCCATCCGTGCCTTGTCGTGCGCAGCCTTGAACGACGCAGTCTTGTCGAGCAGCATGACGGCGATCATGTGCTGCAGGCAGATGTCCGGCATGTCTCGGTTGTTCACCGTGCGCGCCTCGGTATGAGCAAGGCGGACGACGATCGTCTTCACGTCGTCAGGGCTTACTTGATGCTTGGCAAAGATGTTGCTCATGGCGTCGAGCGGCGCTTGGATCGGCGATCCCACCGTCCATTTCTTGATGTTGGTGCGGGCGATCTCGTAGCGTTGACCCAGTTGTTCGATCAGGAGACCCGGCCTGGCCTCCGGTGCGTAGGCCTCGAAGTAGTTGTCCGGCCCAGAGAAGATGTCATCAACGCCGGTGAAGCCCGACTGAACGGCAAGTGCCGCGGTCACGCCGTTGCGCGCCGGCATGCCCGCGAACACGAAAGACTTCTCGACGTGAGAGGTGTCGCGTGCCCAGGCACCGATGCCCGATGATTGCTGGGCCGTGTAGTCGAGCATCCAGCGCATCTGCTGCGCGTCGAGCCTGGCGAGCGAGCCTGCCGCCGCCGCCGCAGCAAAGACCCCGGCGATCGCATGGGTCGCCTTGTGACTGTTGTCCCGGAACTCGACGGCACCAAAGCTGATGGTCACGCGCGGGCCGATGTCGTAGCCGAGCGTCACGGCACGGAGGAAATGCATGCCGTCGGCGCCGAATTTCTCCCCGACCGCAAGGGCGGCAGGGACTACGGCGCAGCCGGGATGCGATTGTGAGAACTCGTTCGAGTCATCTGTCTCGTCGGAGTGTGCAAGCATGCCGTTGATCAGCGCGGCCTCAATCGGGTTCGCGGTCATCTTGGAGGCGGCGATCGTCGCCGTGGCGTCGGCCGTGTAATCGCGCGCGAACTTCAAGGCTGCCTGCGCTGGTGGAAGATCAGACCCAGAGATCATGGCCGCGAACGTGTCGAGGATATGGTGCTTCGCATTCTCGATGACCGCCTCGGGCAACGGTCGCTCGCCTGCTCCGGCCATGTAGCTGCTCAACGTCGCCATCACGGGACTGACGGGCACGGGAGCTGCGAAGGTCCATCGCGGCAGCGCGACCGTCCCCAAGGTCGTGCCGGTGCTGACAAGCAAAGAGCGCCGGTTGAGTCCTGTCGCTTGGCCGAGCCTGATCATGCCGTCCTCCCATGCCCTACCCGTCGCGCGGGCAGGCGTCGGCAGGCTTATGTGATCGAACTCCGTAGAAGTCGAGGTGGGGGTCACCCAGGCGACTGGGTGGGGGCGTTGGTGCAGGGATGTGGCTCGGTGGCCTGCCAGATGATCCCTACGGCAAAGCCCGGCTCCCCCAGACTGCGCCCGGGTTGCGCCGACGATGGGACGGATCGCGGGCATGATCTTCAGGTCGTCCCAGTCGCAGCCGTACCTGGCCAGGCGGCCTTTGACGTCGTCGTAGTAGGCCTTGCAGGCCGCGATGCTGTCCTGCGACGCATAGACCACCTTGGCGGACTCCGCGGCGATCTCCCGCCCCGGCTCACTGGCCCCCGCCTGCACTGGGATGGGGCAGCCCTGCGGTCCGCCTCCCCGAGGCTGGTGGCGACCACGGTCAACGAGCGGTCAATCTCCTTGTCGTTCACGTAATAGAAGTTCTGGCCGGAGGGCGGCATGTTCATGGAGCCGAACAGGCCGTCGGGGCAACCGCCGTGATCCAGCAGGCGCGACGTTACGGAACGGCGTCGCCCTGGCTGGCCGGGCTGCTCAAGCGCAAGTCGCCGAAGCTGGCCGCCGTGGCGCCGGCCAACAAAATGGCGCGCATCGCGTGGAAGCCGATGCTGACCGGAGGAGCCTAGTACACCTCGCCGGAAGAAGTGGCCCCATTTCGGCGGCGCTCAGGCGGCG
>CAXTDP010000015.1:0-24059 GCA_964242295.1 uncultured Acetobacteraceae bacterium
CCGTGACCACGTAGGTGTCGCCCCGTTTCTCCGCCCGGGTCTTCAGCTTGGTGGTGTCGGAGCCAGAGGTCGGCTCCGTCACGCCGAAGGCCTGCAAGCGCAGCGCGCCGGAGGCGATTTGCGGCAGGTAACGCTGCTTCTGCGCCTCGCTACCGTGGCGCAGCAGCGTGCCCATGATATACATCTGCGCATGCGCCGGGGAAGCGGTGCAGCCGCTGGCGTTGATCGTCTCCAGGATCACCGCGGCGGCGCGCAGCGGCAGGCCGGTGCCGCCGTACTCCTCGGGGATCAACGCGCCGAGGAACCCGGCATCCGTCAGCTCCTTGACGAACTCGGTGGGGTAGCCCGACTGCTCGTCCAGGTCCCGCCAGTATTTGCCGGGGTAGTTCTCGCACAGGCGCCGGACCGCTTCCCGCAGCTCCGGATAATCCTCGCCGAGTTCGACGGTCACGGGGAGGTCGGTCGTTTGATGCATGTCCATTTCTAGCGTCCCTTGAACACCGGCTTGCGCTTTTCGCTGAACGACAACACGCCCTCGCGGCGGTCCTCGGTCGGCACCATGCGGTTGTAGGCTTCGATCTCGAACAGCATCCCGTCCTCCAGGCTCATGGACAGGCCGTGGTGCATGGACCGCTTGGCCTGCCGGATGGAGATCGGCGCGTTGCCGGCGATCACGGCCGCCGATGCCAGCGCCTCGTCCAGTAGCGCGCCCGGTTCGCACACGCGGTTGACCATGCCCCAGCGCTCCGCATCCTCGGCCGACCAGGGCCGCCCGCTCAGCAGCAGCTCCTTGGCCCGGCGCTCACCCACGGCGCGCGGCAGGGTCTGGGTGCCGCCCGCGCCGGGCATGATGCCGATGGTTACTTCCGGTAGGGCGAAGCGCACGGTGCGGGCGGCGTAGATGAAGTCGCAGGCCAAGGCCATCTCGCACCCTCCGCCATAGGCCGCGCCGTTCACCGCGGCGATCACCGGCACCGGGCAGGCGATCAGGGCTGCGGCCTTGCGCTCGAAGATGTGGTGCTGCGCTTGCCACTCCGCATCCGTCATGCCGCGGCGCTGCTTCAGGTCGCCGCCGGCACAGAAGGCCCGGTCGCCCGCGCCCGTCAGCACCACGGCGCGGCAGGTGCCCGGATGGGCGCCGAGGGTGCCGAACACGTCGAGCATATCCAGGCCCATTTGGGTGTTCATGGCATTCATCGCCGCCGGACGGTTCATCGTGACCAGCAGCACGTCCGGATGCGGCCGGGTCACCAGGAGCGTTTCGTACTCTGCCTGCATGCTACTGCGCCTTGTCCAGGAGATCGTTGTGCTCGCCCAGGCGCGGCACCGGCCACTGCATCTCCGGCCGTGTCCCGTCGAAGCTGACGGGAAGGCCGACCATGCGCAGCCCATCCGCCCGTTGTGCCTGTAATATGCCCAGCGCTTCCGTCTGGGGATGGGCCGCGACCTGGGCGACATCCTGCAGCGGCGCGTTGGGGATGCCCAATGCGTCCAGCCGCGCCGCGAGCGCGTCCAGCGCCTGGTGCCTCGTGGCCTCCTCGATCATCGGCAGCAGCACCTCCCGGTGCGCCACCCGCCCGGCATTGGTGGCGAATCGCCCATCCGCCGCCCATTCCGGGTGGCCCAGCACCGTGCAGAGCTTGCGATACAGCCCGTCATTGCCGGCCGCGATCATCAGCCAGCCATCCCGCGTGGGGAAGCACTGGTAAGGCACGATCTCCGCCACGCCGGAACCATAGGGCCGCCGGGTCTCGCCCGAGGCCCCGTAGCTCGCCATCGGCAGAGTCAGCCAGCTCAGCGCCGTCTCGTAGAGGGAGGTGCTGATGCAGCCGCCGCGCTTCGTCTTCGCCCGTTCGATCAGACTCGCCAGGATGCCGATGGTCGCCCACATGCCCGCACCCATGTCCACCAGCGAGGCGCCGGTGCGCACAGGCGGACGCCCGCCACCCTCGCCGGTGATGCTCATCAGGCCGGCGAAGGCCTGCATCAACGGGTCGTAGCCGGGCTTGCTGGTCAGCGGCCCGGCCTCGCCGAAGGCGCCGATGTTGCAGACGATTAGGTCCGGCTTCTCCGCCAGCAGCCCGACCGCACCCAGCCCGGCCGCCTCGAACACCCCGGCCCGCAGGTTCTGGATGACGACGTCCGCCCGCTGCAGGATCAGCTCCCGCAACGCCGCGACGGCGTCCGGGTCACCGAAATCAACCGTCAGCCCCTTCTTGCCGCGATTATAGGCGTGGAAGGCGGACGCCGTGCCTTCCCAGAACGGCGGCCCCCAGCCGCGAGCGTGGTCGCCACCCCTGGGGTTCTCCACCTTCAGCACTTCGGCGCCAAGTTCCGAGAAGATCAAGCCCGCGAACGGCGCGGCGATGCTGTGCCCAATCTCGATTACTATGACTCCGCTGAGAGGCTTGGCGCTAGACATGATTTTCTTTCTGCATATGATATCTTATACTATGTAAATAGTTAGCCGGGGCAAGCAACGTCCCCTTGGCAGCAATGGAGGTCGTCCCATGTCTGAACTGCTCCCCCGCGCCACGGCCCTTGCCGTCGTTGCCAGGCGCTTCGCGGACCGCATCGCAGTCACCGACCGTAGCGGCGCCATCAGCTACGACGCCCTGTTCCGCCATGCGGCCGGCCTGGCGCATGATCTGGTCGCGGCCGGCGTGAAGCCCGGCGAGCCCGTCGCCAGCGTGGTGCGCAACAGCATCGCCTCCGTCTGGGCGGGCTATGGCATTGTGCTGTCCGGGGCCGCGGACCTGGCGCTGAACCCGAACCTGAACGAGGCGGACCGTCGCCACTGCCTGGGCCTGGGCCGGGTCCGCCACGTCGTCACCACGAATGGGGAGGCCGGGTTCTTCGAGCGGCTCGGGCTCACGGTGCACCGGGTTGAGCAGGTCGAGGGGCGCCCGCTGGTCGCGGATGAGCTGCCGGCCACCAGCATGGAGGATTGGGCCAGGGTCGGCTTCACCTCCGGCACCACGGGCCTGCCGAAGGGCATCGTCACCACGCAGCGCGGCCGCTGGATGGGCAACCTGCTGCAGCGCGCCACCATGCCGCACCGACCGGGACCGGATAGCCGGCTGCTGCTGATGACGCCGTTCTCCCACGGGGCGAGCCTGCTGACCTTCGCCTACCTGGACGTCGGCGGCTCCGTGGTCCTGCTGGACGGGGTGGACGTCGACCACGTCATCGGCCTGATCCGCCGGGGCAAGGTGGATGAGATGTTCGCGCCGCCCACCGTGCTGGCCAAGATCGTCGCCGCAGCAGAAGATACCAGCTTGCTGGGGCTGAAGACGATCTACTGCGGCACCGCCGTGCTGTCGCCGCGCCTGTATGCCCGCGCCCGCGCCATCTTCGGCCCGGTCATCCGCATTACCTACGGCAAGACCGAGGTGGTCAATCCCATCACCGTGCTCGAAGCGCCGGAAACCGAGGCCTGGTACGCCGAAGGCGGCGAGCACGCCGATGCCTGCGTCGGCTGGCCCGCCAGCGGCGTGGAGATCACCATTGACGGCCAGTCCGGCGCCGCGCCCGGCACGGTGGGGGAGGTCGGCATCCGTGCCCAGCAGATGATGGCGGGCACCATCCGGCCGGAGGGCTACGAACCGCTCCCGCCCGGCGGGTTCCACGAGACCGGCGACCTCGGCTACTTCGACGGGCGGGGCCGGCTGCACCTGACCGGGCGTGCCGCCGACGTCATCAAGTCCGGTGGCTACAAGGTCGCGCCCGAGGAGGTCGAGCGCGTGCTCAGCGCGGCGCTGGGCCGCGGCGAGGTGGCGGTGTTCGGGATCGACTCCGAATACTGGGGCCAGGTGATCGTCGCGGTGGCCGAGAACCCGGCGCCGGGTTGGGAAGCAGTGATCGGCGCCGCGATGGCCGGCATGACGCAATACAAGCGGCCCCGCGCCCTGCTTGCGATGCCGGAGCTGCCACGCAACGCCATGCTCAAGATCAGCCGCAAGGCGGTGCGGGACCACGTGCTGGCCGGGCACCGCCTGGTTGACGGACCGCGGCCGGTGCTCGAACCGATATAGGGGTTCAGCCCGGCCCATAGACCAGGTTCGGCAGCCAGAGGGACAGTTCCGGCACGTAGGTGATGATCCCCAGGCAGATCAGCAGCAGCAGCAGGAAGGGGAAGATGCCCCGCACCACCTCCATGATCGGCGCGGCGGACACGGTGGCGAGCACGTATAGGTTCAGGCCCACCGGCGGGTGGATCAGCGCGATCTCCATGTTATGGGTGAAGACGATGGCGAAATGCACGGGATCGACGCCGAGCGGATGCAGCGCAGGGGCCAGGATCGGCATGACCACCAGCAGGGTCGCCGCGACCTCCAGGAAGCAGCCCAGCACCAGCAGCAGCACGTTGATGGTCAGCAGGAACTGCCAGGGGTGCAGGTGGTGGTCCAGGGTGAACTGCACCAGCTTGGCCGGCACGCCGGAATCCGTCATCCAGTGGCCGAAGGCAAGCGCGGTGGCGACGATGATCATGATGGTGCCGGCGCTCTTGATGGCGTCGGCGATCACGCCCAGCGTTTCCGACAGGCGGAAGCCCCGATAAAACACCAGGCTGACCACCAGGGCCGTCGTCGCGGCAACGGCCGCCGACTCCGTGACGGTCATCAACCCGCCATAGATGCCCACCATGACGATGATGGGCACGCACAAGGCCGGCAGCGCATACAGCGTGTTGCGCAGGGTCTGGCCGCGCGGCACCGCGGGTTCCCGCGGCAGCTTGTAGCGATAGGCGTAGAACAGCACCCAGGCGAAGAAGGTGGCGGCCTGCAGCAAACCGGGCAGTATCCCGGCCAGGAACAGCCGCGGCACCGACTGCTCCGCGATCAGCCCATACAGGATCAACGACAGGCTGGGCGGGATGACGATGCCGATGGTGCCGGAGGCGCCGACCACGCCCAGGGCGAAGTGCCGAGGATAGCCGCGCTCGATCATCGCCGGCACCAGGATCGTGCCCATGGCCAGCGCGGTCGCGACCGACGAACCGCAGATCGCGGCGAACAAGGTGCAGGACACGACCGTGACCAGGCCAAGCGCCCCGCGCATCTGCCCGAACCAACCCGTGGCCACGTCCACCAGCGCCTTGGCCACCCCGCCCCGGCGCATGAACGCCGCCGCCATCACGAACAGTGGCAGCGCCATCAGCGTGCTGGAATTCAGCTCGTCAACGATCTTCTGCGCGATGGAAACCAGCGGCTGTCCCGTGGCCGCGAACAGCCCGGCGGCGCTGATGCCAAGCACCAGGAAGATCGGCATCCCGGCCGCGAGCAGGCCGAAGAAGGCCACCAGGAAGATGACGAGGAACATGCCGGAAGCCGTCAGTGGTCTGGCGTGGCGATGACCATGGTCGCCGGGTCGAAGCGGAAGACATAGCGGTAGAGGCGGATCACGTAGCGGACCAGCATCAGGAACCCACCAGCCAGCACGGAGGCGTAGTACAGCCACATCGGGAACTCGAGGCCGGTGATGCTGCGCTCATCGAGATCGAACGAGCCCTGCGCCACCTCGAAGCCGCAATAAACCAGCCCGGCACAGAACAGGATCGCGACGCAGCAGTTGAACGCCTCCACCCAACGCTGGGCTTGAGGGCGCAGCAGGCGCAGCACGATGTCCGGCCGCACGTGGCCATCGGTCCGCACCAGTTGGCTGCTGGCGAGGAACACCGCCCAGACGGTGAGATAGACCACCACCTCGTCACCGTACTGGAAGGCGATCCGCTGGTCCACGTAGCGCCCGATGACCTGGTAGGTGCCGATCGCGAGGGCCAGGGCACCGAGAACGCCGATGAGGGCGCGCTCGGTGAAGTTCCACACGCGCATCAATGCCGCGCCCACGGAAGCGAACCGCTCAACTACCGTTGAGCGACTTGTCGCCGTTCACCTGCTTCAGCAGGTCCGGGGTGATACGCAGCTCCTTGGCCGTGGCATCCTGCAGCGGCATCATCTTGCCGCGGATGTCGGCGAGTTCATAGGGCGGCGGCGAGTAGAAGACGATCCCGTTCGCCTCCAGCGTCTTGCGCGCCTGGGTCTGCGCCGCTTCCATTCCGTTGCGGTAAGCGCCGATGTTGTCTGTCCACACCTTGACGACCAGCGCCTGCAGATCCGGCGGCAGCTTCTTGTAGAAGCTGTCGCTGACCATCGGGATGTAGAAGCCGATGAACTCGTGGTCCTCGAACCCGTACTTCACCCCAGAGTCCCAAAGCTTGGCACTGGCCAGGCTTTCATCCGTCGAGCTCAGCCCGTCGAACGTGCCCTGCGACAGGGCGAGGGGGACATCCGGCCAGGCCGTCATGTTCGGCTGGGCATTGAAGAACTTGGCCCGGATCGCTTGTCCGGCACCGCCCGAGTTGCGGATCTTCATGCCCGCCATGTCCCCGAAGCCGCGGATCGGCTTGCTGGTGCTGTAGGTGTTCTGGTAGCCGAGCGGCAGCCAGGGTCCGAGCAGCTTGACGGAAAGCTTCGCCTGCAGCTCGTCGTCGATCGTCTTGCCGATGCCGCCGTCCACCGCGGCATAGACGACCGGCGCCGGCTGGCCGAAGAAGGTTGGCAACTGGAACACGTCGGTGTTCGGCACGAAGCCGGTCAGCACCCAACTGCCGGGCACGGCCATCTCGATCCCGCCTTGTCGCAGGGCCTTGACCACGTCCCGGTCGCGGAACAACTGGCCGCTGCTGAACAGCTCGGTCTGGATGCGTCCACCGGACAGGTCCTGCAGCTTCTTCAGGTAGTCCGCCACCGCGACGGTGCGGGCATGGCTGGGGGACGTGTCAACGGACGCCCGCAACTTGAACGTGGTCTGCGCCGGGCTGGCGTTGCTGAACAAGAGGCATACCGCGGCGACCGCCGCAAAGGTCCATCGCATGGTCGAATCCCCTCCCTTTTACCGGTTCGTTGACCGAACGCGGCGCGCATGTGGTTTTTAGCCGCAGTCCGACCAGGCATCTTGCCGTTCTGCGAATAGGCAATTCAATATCAGGAATGCCGTTCGCGTCAACGTTGATGGTCCCGACCCGCTTCCGCGATGCTGGATACCCCCTTGCCCTCCAAGCTGAACCAAGACCGCCGCCGCCACATTCCCAAGCAGAAGGGGTTGGTGCATCAACCCGAGCACAGACAGCAGGCGTTGGTGCATAAATCGGCCCGGAACCCAACAGCATCAGAACCTTAGCTAAAACATGCGTTCTAAAAAATTGTAGGTTGCCAGAGAGTTGCCGATTTATGCACCAATGCCTTGCCGCCCCACTTGCCGCCTTGATCGCTGTTGCGCGCCCATTGACAGGAAACAGCGCCACTCCGAACGTCCGGAGACGTGTCCGGCATGCGCATCGGCGGGATGTCGGCATCAACAACGCTGTGTGGCGACCCGAACATGGGCGCACTGCGCGGCAGAAAAGGAGAGCGCCCGTGACCGATCCGGATGACGCCATCGTACGCAAGCTCGCCTGGCGGCTGATGCCGCTGCTGACGTTCAGCTACTTCGTGGCTGTGCTGGACCGTTCGAACATCGGCGTCGCGGCGCTGACCATGAACCATGACCTGGGCCTAAGCATGACCGCGTTCGGTGTCGCTGCCGGCGTGTTCTTCGTGCCCTACGTGCTGCTGGAATTGCCGTCCAACCTGGCCCTCGCCCGGTTCGGCGCGCGGCTTTGGATCGCACGGATCATGTTCACCTGGGGGCTGGTTTCCGGCGCCCATGCCCTCGTGTGGGACTCGCAAAGCCTGTACGTCGCACGGGCCTTGCTGGGCGCGGCGGAGGCCGGGTTCGTTCCGGGCGTCATCTTCTACATTACCTTATGGTTCCCTGCGGCCTACCGAGGCCGGGTCATCGCCGCGTTCTTCACTGGCATCCCCATCGCGCTCGTGTTCGGCACGCCGGTGTCGGGGCTGCTGCTCGAGCTTGAGGGCGTGATGGGACTGCATGGCTGGCAGTGGATCTATCTGCTCGAAGCCGTGCCGGCGCTCGTCCTGGCCGTGGCAATCCCCTTTATTCTGCCCGCAACGCCGGAGCAGGCACGATTTCTCACCACGGAGGAGCGGGCACGCCTCGTCGCGCGCCTGGCCACGGAGCGGCAAGACAGGGATGGCGGCAGCCACGCCGGGCTGCTGCGGACGCTGCTTAGTCCACGCATCCTGCTGCTGTGCCTGGGCTATTACGGCCTGACCAACCTCAACGGCGCCATCAGCACCTTTTTGCCGCTGATCCTGCGCGAGTTCGGGGTGAGCAACCTGCAGGCGAGCTTCCTCGCCGCCATCCCCTACGGGTTCGGGGCGGTCGGCATGGTCGTGATGGGACGCTTCGCGGACCGGCCGGGGCGGCGCGGCCTGGCCAACTATGTGGCGTTGACGATCTCGGCGGCGGGCCTGGTCGCGGCGGCCGTCATCGGCGACCCGGTGCTCAAGATGGTGGCCCTGTGCTTCACCGCGTTCGGGGTATTCGCCGCCATGCCGGTGTTCTGGGGGCTACCCACCACGCTGCTGTCCGGCGCCGCGGCGGCGGGCGGCATTGCCATGGTCAATGCCCTCGGCAACCTTTCGAGCGTTGTCAATCCCTGGGTGATCGGCATGATCCGCGACGCGACGGGGAGCTTCAACGGGGGGCTGTTCTGGCTCGCTGCCATGGCGTGCATGTCGATCGTGGTCATCACCGTCATCTTCTCGCTGTGGGGCAGGCCCGAGGCCGCGCGCCCCGGCGCCGCCATCCTCAACGAGGCCCGCTGACATGCGCATCACCGCCGTCCGCCTGCGCCGCCTGACCGGCACCCTGCCCACCCATGGGGACATCTGGGAGGAGCGGCTGGTCCGGCCGCTCGACATCTACGACGAATACCGGCACAGGAACGACTTCGAGGGCGGCGTGCAGACGACGGACGGGTTCCGCATCGCAACCGTGTTCGTCGAGATTGACACCAATGAGGATGTGACCGGCCGCGCCGGGCCGATCCCGGAGGGGGTTGCCTACATCGTCGCCCACAGCCTGCGCCGGCTGCTGCTCGGGCAGGACCCGATCGCGGGGGAGAAGCTGTGGGACCAGATGCACCGCGCGATGGTGCACGGCCGCCAGGGCGATGCGATGCTGGCGATCAGCGCCGTCGATTGCGCGCTGTGGGACCTGCGAGGGCGCTGGCTGGGGCAGCCGGTGCATCGCCTGCTCGGCGGCCCGACGCGCGACGCCGTGCCAGCCTACGCCTCGATGCTGGGTTTCGCGGTGCTCGACTTCGGGCGGGTGCGGGAGCGGGCGCTGGAATACCAGGCGCTCGGCTACACGGCGCAGAAGTGGTTCTTCCGCCATGGCCCGATGAGCGGCCATGCGGGGCTGCACCAGAATGTCGCGCTGGTGCGGACGCTGCGCGAGGCGGTGGGCGAGGACTACGACCTGATGTTCGACTGCTGGCAAGCGATGGATGTCGGCTACGTCGTGGACCTCGCCGAGCGGATCGCCGAATACCGGCCGCGCTGGCTAGAGGAATGCGTGATGCCGGACCGCATCGACAGCTACCGCCGCATAAAGGAGCGCACCAACATCCCGCTCGCCGGCGCCGAGCACGAGTATACGCGCTGGGGTTTCAAGCGCTTCATCGAAGCGGACGCACTCGACGTGCTGCAGCCGGACATCTACTGGTGCGGCGGCCTATCGGAGACGTTGAAGATTGCGGCTTATGCAACGGCGCACGACCTGGTGACGATCCCGCACGGCCATTCCAGCGGCGCCACCATCCACTTCTCGGTCACGCAGTCGCCCATCCACACCCCGTATCAGGAATACCTGGTGAAGTGGAACGCCATCCACCAGCACTTCCTCCTTAACCCAGTGGACCCGGTGAAAGGCATGATCCATGCGCCGTCGCTGCCCGGGCTAGGAACGGAACTCGACCCGGCGAAGATCGAGGCTGAAAGCGAGATCTTCGCGTAGTTTGATGTTGATGGACGTTGGCGCATAAATCGGCCCGGAACCCAATAACGTCATAATGTTAGCTAAAACAAGCATGTGACCAGCGGGATGAGCAGGCACTCGGCGGCTGGTCTTGTGCACATTCCAGAGCCGATCCATGCACGGGGTTGCCAGTTGCCAGCAAGACCTCTTGTAGCTGTCAGGCGTAAGTAATGAGACGGTCGATGGGTCCGGTCATGGACCCATCGAGTATGGGCACGCAGTCAGGTGGGAAGTCCTGCCGGAACTCGATGCCGCGCTGCACCACTTGGTCCAGAAAGCGGTCCAAGTGGGCCATTGCGCCGGTCGGCAGGTCGTGCAGGACCATCAGCGTCCAGTTCCGCTGACTGATTTGCGCCAGTGCCGTTTCCACCCAGGCGTCCGGCTCCGCCCAGTCGCGCGGAACCGCGTTCCACAGCACGCAACTGTAGCGGCCCCGTTCCAGCAGCGTGACCGCATCGGCGCTGAGCAGATGCGGCCCGATGGCTCCGCCGCCGCCCATGGGGCGGAACCAGCGCGACGGGTGCGCGAGGGAGCCCAGCTCGTCTTGGGTCTGAGCGATCTCGAACGCGGCCCGGCCGGGCTGCTCCCCCAGCGGCACGCTGTGCGTCCAGGTGTGATTGCCGATCCAGTGGCCCTCGGCCGCGGCGCGCTCGGCGCAGGCGCGGGCGTCGGGGTCGGCGAGCTTGCTGCCGATCACGAAGAAGGTGGATCGGATGCCGCGCCGGGCCAGCGTATCCAGCACGAAGGGCGTGACCGCGGGCTCCGGCCCATTGTCGAAACTGAGGGTCAGCCGCCTCACGGGACCTCCGTCCGTCCGGCCCCGATCCAGCCCGCGGCCCGGCGCTCCGCCCAGCGTGCGCCCCAGTCGAACAGGGCGATCACCCCCACCACCAGCAGTATGGCGGCGAAGACGTGCGGGCTGTCCAGCAAGGTGCGGTAGCCCGTCACCAGGAAGCCGATCCCAGCGGTGGAGACGAGCATCTCCGCCACCACTACCCCCACGATGCACAGGGCACCGCCCAGGCGCAGCGCCGACAGCACCGTCGGGATGGCGGCCGGCAGCACGACGCGCAGCAGTAACTGGTCGGGCCGCGCCCCCATGCTGCGTGCCGTGAGGATCAGGTTCGGGTCAATCGTCCGCATGCCCGCTGCCATGGCCAATGCGGTGGGGAACACGGCATACAGTGCGGCGAAGGCCACCTTGCTTTCGGACCCCAGGCCGAACCAGGCTGTCATCGCGGGATACAGGATCACGATTGGCACGGCGTAAAGGCTGGACACGACCGGCAGCAACAGGCGTCGCACCGGCGCCACCCCGCCCAGCACCGCACCCGCCAGGATGCCGCCGCCGCAGGCGAGCAGGGCCGCCAAAGCCACTTCCCCGATCGTTACTGCCAATGCCGCGGCAAAGGTGGGTGCATCCGCGACTCCTGCCGCGACCGCGCTGGTCAGCGGCGGCAGGAACAGGGTGGGTATCAAGCCGAGCCGCGGCAAAGCTTCCCAGACGACCAGCAGCAGCAAGACCAGTGACCACCGGATGGCGCTTGCGCTCATGGTGCGCGGATCTGCTGCCAGATCCGGTCGCGCAGCTCCGCAAACCGTGGCTCGCCGGTCATGGCATAGGTGCGCGGACGCGGCAGGTCGACGGCGATCCGGTCGATGATGCGGCCGGGGCGGGCGGAGAACACCAGCACCTCGTCCGCGAGATACACTGCTTCCGTTAAGCTATGGGTGACGAAGACCACCGTCTTCTTTGTGACGGACCAGATCCGCAGCAACTCGTCGCCCATGGTCATGCGCGTCTGCTCATCCAGCGCGGCAAAAGGCTCGTCCATCAGCAGCACCGGTGGGTCCTGCACCAGGCCGCGGGCAATGGAGACGCGCTGGCGCATGCCGCCCGAAAGCTCGTGCGGGTGTCGGGCCCCGAAGGCCTGCAGCCCGACCAGGGACAGCATCTCCGCCGCCCGGGCCTGTCGTTGCGCCTTGGCGATGCCGCGTAAGGCCAGCGGGAAGGCGATGTTGTCCACCGCATCCAGCCAGGGGAACAGGTTCGCGTCCTGAAACACCACGCCGACCCGGTTCGGGTCCGGCGTCGTCATCGGCCGCCCCGCGCAGTCGATGCTGCCGGACGTCGGATGGTTCAGCCCGGCCAGCATCATCAGCAGCGATGACTTGCCGCAGCCGCTAGGACCCACCAGCACGGTGAAGCGGCCCGGCGCAATCGCCATGGACACGTCGTCCAGCGCTTGCGTCGCCCCATGCCGGCCGCCATAGGTATGGCTGACGCCGCGGACCGCGACGGCCGGGCTCATGTCCGCCATGTGCTGGCCCGCGCTTCCAGCCAGCGCAGCGCCTCATTCACCACGACAGCAGCGATCGAAACGAGCAGTACGCCGGATAGCAGCTGCGTCATGTCGAAGTTCTCTCCCCAGTCCGCGAGCCGATGCCCGAAGCCGGAGCGGGACGCATACACCTCCGCCAGCATGATCGCGGTTACGGTGAAGATCAGCGCCGTCCGCATTCCTTCCAGCAGGATCGGCAGCATGCCCGGCAGATATACCCGCGCCACGATCTGCGCCCGCGTGGCCCCATAGGACCGAGCCACAAGCAGGTGCTCCGGGCGGACGGAGCGCACCGCGGCGGCCGCGCTCATTGTCACGAGGAGAAAGGCGGAGAACACGCCGAACGCCACCTTCTGCCCGAAGCCGATGCCCATGGTGAGGATGAACATCGGCAGGAAGATCGACTTCGGGATGCCGAATAGGAAGAAGACCAGCGGGTCCACCATCCGCGCGAGCCGCTGGCTTTCCCCCAGCAACAGGCCCAGCAGCAGCCCGGCCGGAATGGACAGGGCGAAAGCGGCGCCAATCTCGGCCGCCGAGATCAGAAGGTCCGCGCGGATCGCCGGCCGCCCCAGCATCGCGATCATGCCCGCGAAGACGGCGCTGAACGGCGGCAGCAGCTCCCGGTCTACCAGCCCCAGCCGGGGCAGCAGCTCCCAGACGACCAGCAGGCCGGCGACAAGAAGCAGGCGCGCGGCCGCAAGCCTCACGCCGTGGGCACCGGCTTGAACTTGTCGGATACCACCTCGGAGGCGGAGGCCATGTCGGTCATGCCGCTGAGCCGGGAAAGCTGCAGGTTATACTCGATCCCCTCCGGCGGCATGGCGCCGTCGATGGAGAGCTTCAGGATCGTGTTCTCATATTCCGCGGCAGCCGCTTCCGTAGGCACCTCGTCGATTTCGGCGATCAGTGCGACCGAGGCGTCCCGGTTGGCGTGCATCCAGCGCACGGCGCCGTAGATGGCGTTCAGCCCCTTCTGGATCAGCGCCGGGTTGCGGTCGATCAGCGGCTGCGTGGTGATCCAGACGGTGCTGACGTGCGCCGGGATCGCCTGCGCGTAGTCGATCAGTATCCGAGCCTGGCCTGCCTGCTCCAACTGGAAGGACAGCGGCGAATAGACCACGGCCGCATCCACGTTGCGGGAGCGCAGGTTGGGCACCAGTCCGCCGCCGCCCAGCGAGACGCGGGTGAACTGCAGCTTGCGGTTCCCCTGCGTCCATAGCGCCAACTGGTCCGAGGCGGACCCGGCGGAAGTGATCCCCACCTTCTTGCCCGCCAGCTCCGCGACGGAGGTCACCGGGCTATCCTGGCGCACCAGGAGATGCCAGCCGCTATACAGGCTCGATCCACCGGCCACCGCCTTGGCCGGCACGCCCTTGCGCAATCCGGCCGCCACCAGGGAAGGCGGGTCCAGGATCAGGTCCGCGGCGCCCGCCGCCAATGCCTCGAAGCATTCCGCCCCGCCGCGATAGACCGTGGGCTCCGCGCCGATCCCTTCTTTGGCGAAGAAGCCCTGCCGCACCGCGGCCGTGGCCAGGATGGTGGGCCAGTATGCCTTGGTTGGCAGTCCCAGGCGAATGGTGTCGGCGGCACGGGCCGGGTGAACGAAGGGGACGACGGCAGCGAGGCCGAGTGCCAGGCGCCGCGGGATGCGATGGGTCACGTAAGCCTCCTGCGGGCTCTTGGTGGCCCAAGTAGCAGTCGAAAAATATACAGTTCCGCTTGTCAGCCCAGAAAATATCGCGCAGCCTGGCAGGGAAGGCAAGGGCAAGAAGGCAGATCATGGAGCAGGGCGGTCCCCAGACCCTTTCCACCACCGTCTATGCCCGCCTTCGGCAAGAGATCGTGGACGGCACGTTGGAACCGGGCGGCAAGCTGCGCATCGGCGTTGTCTCCGCCCGCTACGGCGTCACCAGCACCCCGGTGCGGGAAGCCTTGAGCCAGTTGGCCTCCGAAGGCTTCGTGCGGCGGTGGGAGCAACGCGGCTTCACCGTGGCGGCAGCTTCGGAACCCGAGCTGCTGGAGCTGACGCAAACCCGCTGCTGGATGGAGGAGGTGGCCCTGCGCCAGGCCATGCTGAACGCGACCCCGGCGTGGGAAGAGGGGATCGTTTTGGCACTGCACCGCTTGTCCCGCACCGTGCGGTCCACCGATGCCGCCACCTTCCAGGAGAACCCGGCCTGGGAAGGCGCCCATCGGGCATTCCACATGGCGCTGCTGGCCGCCTGTCCGTCGCGTTTCTTGCTCGGCTTCTGTGCCCAGCTCAGCGACCACGCCATGCGGTATCGCCGACTGGCCATGACCGCCGTTTACCCGAACCGGGACATCATGGCGGAGCACCGTGCCATCGCCGACGCCGCCCTGTCGGGCCAGGCGGATGCCGCGGTAGACGTGTTGACCACCCATTACCGCCGGACCGCGAGCATCGTAGCTGGCGCCGGGTCAAGCCAAGCAGCAGGGGATAGCTGAGATGCGTCTGATGAGTTTCGAAGCGGGTGGCAAGGCGTCCTGGGGCATAGTGGACGGCGACGCGGTGGTTGACCTCGGCAGCCGCGCGCCCAGCCTGCGCGCCGCCTTGCCGAACCTGCCTGGCGCGACTGCGGACACCGCCGGGCTTCCCCGTCTTTCCCTCTCCGCCGTCACCTACCTGCCGCCCATCCCGGACCCCGAGAAGATCATCTGCATCGGCCTGAACTACCTGACCCACATCCTGGAGGGCGGACGGCCGAAGCCGGAGAAGCCGACCATCTTCACCCGCTGGGCCAACAGCCAGGTGGGCCACGAACAGGCGATCGTGCGGCCCAAGGTCTCCGAAACCCTGGACTTCGAGGCGGAGCTGGCCGTGGTCATCGGCAGGGACTGCCGCCATGTGCCGGAAACCGAGGCCATGGGCGTGATCGCCGGCTATAGCTGCTACAATGACGGCTCGGTCCGCGAATGGCAGCGCCACAGCAGCCAGTTCGGCCCCGGCAAGAACTTCCCCAAAACGGGTGGGTTCGGGCCATACCTGGTCACGCCCGACGAAGCCGGGGACGTGACCCGTGCGAGCCTGGTGTGCCGCCTGAATGGGCAGGAAATGCAGCGCGCCACCACGGACGACCTGGTCTTCACCATCCCGCACCTGATCCACTACTGCTCCACCTTCACGGAGCTGGTGCCCGGCGACGTGATCATCACCGGCACCACCGGCGGCGTCGGCGCTTATCGCACCCCGCCCGTTTGGATGAAGCCCGGCGACACGGTCGAGGTGGAAATCTCCGGCGTCGGCCTGCTCCGCAATACCGTGGTGCAGGAAGGATAAACCCCAACAAGGGAGGACATGATGGAGGACCTAACCGAAACCACGGTCACCGAAGCCGTGCTGCAGCAGATGGCGGACACGCCGGACCCCCGCTTGCGGGAGATCATGGCGGCGGCGGTGAAGCACCTGCACGCCTTCGCGCGTGAGGTGTCCCTGAAGCCGGAGGAATGGCTGTTCGGCATCAAGTTCCTGACGGAGGTCGGCCAGGCCTGCACCCCTTTCCGACAGGAGTTCATCCTGCTGTCGGACACGCTCGGCCTGTCGCGCATGGTGAACATCCTGCACGACGGAAGGGCGGAGACGGTGGGAACGGACACCAGCCTGCTTGGTCCTTTCTACCGCAACGACTCGCCTCGCCTGGCCTTGGGCGAGAGCATCGCGCGGGAGGCCGGCGGCGAGGAGATCGGCCTGTTCGGCACGGTGCGGGACGAGACGGGCGTGCCGGTGCCGCACGCAATGGTGGAAGTCTGGCAGACCGATCCGGACGGCGCCTACGACCTGCAGGCCGCCGACCCCACGGCGATGGACTGGCGCGCTCAGTTCCGCACGGACGAGGCCGGGCGATACTGGTTCCGCGCCACCTTGCCGCTGGGCTACACCATCCCGCTGGATGGGCCGGTCGGCGCCATGATCCAGGTGCAGCAGCGCCACGGCTGCCGCCCCGCGCACACGCATTTCCTGATCGGCGCACCGGGTTATCGGGAGCTGGTGACCGCCATCTATTACGGCTACGACCAGTATATCGAGACGGACACGGTGTTCGGCGTCTCGAAGTCGCTGATTGTGGACCCCACGCCGGATGTGCCTGGCTCGCCATTTCCCGGGCTGCGATCAATCGAGTTCGACTTCACCCTGGCCCGAGCCGTGGCCGGGGACGAGAACAGCCGGGTGGGTGCCGATCCCGCGAGCCTGGTGGCGGCGGAATAACGTTCCCCCTCATCCCTGGATCAGGGAACGGCCGGGGGTGGTTTGGAGCCGCCGTGGAAGGGGGCGCATGCCAACCAAATGAAGCAAACAGCGGCCGCCAAGAGCCGCACCTGGAGGATACGATGCGTTCCCTGCTGCTGCTGTTGCCCCTGTTGCTCGCCACTCCCGCGGCGGCGCAAACCGGCCCGATCGGCCCCCCCGTTCGCATCGGCGTCATCACCGACATGAACGGCGGCCTGGCGGCCCAGGCTGGCTCCGGCGCCGTACTGGCGGTGCAGATGGCCGCGGAGGACTGCCTTCTCGCCGAATGCAAGGGCATGACGGTGGACGTGATCTCCGCCGACCATCGGAACAAGGCAGACGTCGCCATCGCCATCGTGCGGGACTGGTGGGACAACAAGGGCGTCACCGCCGTGGCCGACATCGTGCAGGCCACGGTGCAGATTGCCGTGCAGCACGAGGCCGCTGCACGCAACAAGGTCGCCCTGTTCTCTGGCGGCACCGCCCGCCTGACCAGCGAGGACTGCGCCCCGGCCACGTCTGTGATGTGGATGTGGGACACATACGGCCAGGCGGTCGGCATCGTGAAACCGCTCGCCAAGCCGGGGCAGAAGTGGTTCTTCATCACCGCCGACTACGTGTTCGGCAAGTCGCTGCAGGCGGATGCCGTCGCCCTGCTGGAAAAGGCCGGCGCCAGCGTGGTCGGCTCCGTCAGCCATCCCTTCAACTTCTCCGGCGACTTCTCGCCCTTCCTCTTGCAAGGCCAGGCGTCCGGAGCCGACATCGTCGCACTCGGCAACACCGGGGCCGACCTCATCACCTCCGTCAAGCAGGCGCAGGAGTTCGGTGTCGGCCGTGGCACGCAGCAGCTCGTCTCCTTCGTGCTGACAGTGCCGGACATCGCTGCAATCGGCCTGGAAACCGCTCAGGGCATATTGGTAAACGAGGCCTTCTACTGGAACCTCGATGACCGCACCCGCGAATGGTCTCGTCGCTTCGCCGCCCGCAACGGCGGCCGCATGCCCTCCACCATCCAGGCTGGCGACTATTCCGCCGTTCGCGCCTACCTTCGCGCCGTCGCCGCGGCGCGCAGCACGGACACGCAGGCGGTGATCGCCAAGCTGCACGAAATGCCGGGCGACGACCTGCTGACCCGCAACGGCACGCTGCGGCCGGACGGGCGCATGGTGCACGACACCTACCTGTTCCGGGTCAAAAGCCCGGCGCAGTCCAGCGAACCCTACGACGTCTACGACCTGGTCGCGACCATCCCGGCCGCCGAGGCTTTCCGGCCCCTGGCGGAAGGCAAATGTCCTGCCCGGAAAAATGTTCTGCCCTGAAGAGGTGGGCGTCCCCATGAAAAAGCTTCCCCTTCTGCCCACCACCGTCGTTGGCAGCTACCCGCAGCCGGACTGGCTGGTGAACCGCGCCGTATTGACCGGGCGTCTGCCGCCGCGCACGCGGGCCAAGGAGATCTGGCGCATCTCGGAGCCCATGCTGGAGGGAGCGCAGGACGACGCAACCCTGCTCGCGATCAGAGACATGGAGCGTGCGGGGATCGACATCGTGACCGACGGCGAGGCGCGGCGGGAAAGCTACTCCAACCGCTTCGCCTTGGCGCTGGACGGCGTGGACCTCGACAACCCGGCCGAAGTGGTCGGCCGCACCGGAAAGCTGACCTCCGTGCCCCGCGTCACCGGACCCATCCGCCGCCGCGGCGCGGTGGAGGCGCGAGATGCCGCCTTCCTGGCCGCCAACACGGACCGTGTCACCAAAATCACCCTGCCAGGCCCCTACACTATGTCCCGCCAGGCCAAGGACGAGCACTACAACGACCCTGAAGCCCTAGCCATGGCTTATGCCGAGGCGGTGAACGCCGAGGCGCAGGACCTCAAGCGGGCGGGCGTGGACATCATCCAGTTGGACGAACCCTGGATGGAGCAGTTCCCGGAGGAAGCAAAGCAGTACGGCTTGCGCGCGGTGAACCGGGCGCTGGAAGGAGTCGGCGGCATCACCGTCGTCCATGTCTGCTTCGGCTATGCCCACGTGGTGTCGGACAAGCCGCACGCCTACTCCATCCTGCCGCACCTGGCCGATTGCATCGCGCACCAGATCTCGATCGAGGCGGCGCAGCCGAAGCTGGATCTGGCGGTGCTGCGGGAACTGCCGGGCAAGACGATCCTGCTGGGCGTGCTCGACCTGGGCAGCCATGAGGTGGAGACCGCGGAAACGGTCGCGGCCCGCATCCGCCGCGGTCTGGAGCACGTCCCTGCCGAGCGGATCGTGCCGGCGCCGGATTGCGGGATGAAGTATCTGCCGCGGGAGCGTGCCTTCGGCAAGCTTCGGGCGCTGGCCGAGGGTGCGGCCATCGTGCGGCGAGAGCTTGAGGGGGCATAGCGTGGCTTCGACGAAACGATCATAGGCAGGTGCAGCCGCGGCGAAGCAAGCTCGATGTCCGCAGCTTGTTCTCAGGCCGCGTTCCGATAAGTCGGCACCGTCCGCCGGCCCTAACCGGCCCATCGCGCCGGGCGCTTCTCGGCAAAGGAGGCGAGGCCCTCGGTGGCTTCCCGCGTTTGACGCTTGGCTGCGTGCATTTGCACGAGGCGGTTCCAGGCCAGATCGTCGGTCGCCATGCCGCCGAACGCGTTCTCCAATGCCAGGTGCTTGGTCTCGGCAAGTGCGTCCGGCGCGTTGGCCAACAACTGCTCGACCACCTTCGCTCCGGCTGACTCCAGCTCGGCCAGCGGCACGACCTCGTGCACCAAGCCGATGCGCCGGGCTTCCTCGGCGCCGAACCGCTCGCCAGTCAGCGCGTAGCGGCGGACTTGGCGCACGCCGATGGCATCGCAGAGCTGCGGGACGATGATCGCCGCCGTGAGTCCCCACCGCACCTCGGTAATGGAGAACAGGCTGTTTTCCGCCGCAATCACCACGTCGCAAGCGGATATCACGCCCGTACCGCCGCCGAAGCACGCGCCCTGCACCAGGGCCACCGTCGGGACCGCGAGGCGGTTCAGACGCTGTACCACCTCGAACGTGGCCCGCGATGCCGCCTCATTCTCGTCCGGCGATCGCGGCCTTACCGCGTTGATCCAGCCGAGATCCGCGCCAGCCTGGAAGTGCTTGCCGTTGCCCTTCAGCACTACAACCCGAAGCCTACCTTGGGCGAGTTCGTCCATCGCGGCCAGCAATCCGCCGATGAGGGCCCCATCGTAGGCGTTGTTTACCGCTGGGCGGTTCAGCGTGATCGTTGCGACGCCGCGTTCATCGAGATTCCACAGAACCGGGCCAGCAGTCATGGCGTCCCTTTCTCCAACTCATAGCCGACCGCCGGCACGCTCGGCGCACCAGTCGGTCCGGCAGGCTCGTTGAGGCTGCCTTTGCGCCGTGTGTCAATCACCGTTCTGTGGAGTCGTGCATAAGCGGAGCCGATCGCTTTCAGCCGCCATATTCGTTTGTGGCAGCCCGCTTACCCGCATCACCTTCTCCAGAGCGGAACGCCCGGTATCGGCCACGATCACCTATACCGGTGCGCGCCTATGCCGGCTACCCGAAGCCATGGTCTCTACCCCCGGCTACCTGCGTCCACTTACGTCCAAGGCCAACCTTCCGGCAGGCTGGCCGAATGTTGTCAGGCCTACATGACCGGCGACAGATTGCCGTCCACGTTGATCGCCGTTCCCGTGACGTAGCCGGCCGCATCCGAGGCCAGGAAGCAGGCCACATTGGCAAACTCCTCGGCAGTGCCGACCCGGCCCATGGGGACGCCACGGCCCATGTCAGCGAGGAAGTCGGCATAGGGCTGGCTGGTTGCCTTCCCGGCATGCCGGCGCACCCACTGGTCGCTCTCGATCAGGCCTACATGCAGCGAGTTGACCAGGATGTTGTGCTCGGCCCCCTCGCCAGCCAGCACCTTGGTCAATGCCATGCCGGCCGCCCGCGACACCGCGGTGGGGGCGCCACCGGCCTTGGGCGCCTTTGCCCCGATGTTCAGCACGTTGATGATCCTCCCCCAGCGACGCTCCGCCATTTGCGGCCAGGCCAGCCGGGCCAGGCGAATGGCCGCGAACAGCTTGAGGTCCAGGTCGGCCTGCCACACCGCGTCGGTGATGGTCGGGAAGGCGCCGGTCTGGGAGGTGCCGGCGTTGTTCACCAGGATGTCGACCCGGCCCAGCCCTGCCATGGCCTCGCCGTAGGCGCGCGTGACCTGCCCGGCATCGGACACGTCGCACGTCACGGCCACCACCCGGCCGCGCGCCGTCCTGCTGACCTCCACCACCGCCGCTTCGAGCACGTCCGGCCGACGCGCCAGCAGCGCAACATCCGCACCGCTGGCGGCCAGCCGGATCGCGATCGCCAAACCGAGACCCTTGCTGCCGCCCGTGACCACGGCTGCGCGGCCGTTCAGCTTGATATCCATGTCTGCTTTCTCCGTTCCAATGAGCTGCCAAATGCCAGGAAAGCACTTGGTCCCAGCCAAGTGCTGCTGACGCCCGAGCCGCGGTTGATCCTGGCGCGGGCGGTCGAGGATGGTCCCGTGCCGGGCGTCCCAGCCATGCACCTGGCCTGCGGATGCAGACAGGCGCCACGCGGGTATCAACCACTTCTTCCCGGGAGGCGTGCGGAGCCTTTCAACGCCCCGCTCTCCGCACCCGCTCATGTCTAGCCTTGCAGCAGCGTCATGTTGATCAGGGCCGACACCTGGGGCTGGTCCTCAAGGTTCCACAAGGCGTGGACGAGGTTGTCGATGAGTTCGGGCCGCATGTGCTTCTGCGCCGAGAAACGGAACTTCTCTTCCATCTCTCCGTCGGTCATGGGGTTCTTGAAATGCCCGCGATGGTTCTCCACGCGCACCGTCCTGCGCTCGCCAGACTTCAGGACGAGTTCCAGGATGCACAGGTTGGCAAACTCGGGCTTGTCGGCCTCGGCCAAGGGCAGGACCTTGATGCGGCTGACGAGGTCGAGCAGACGCGGATCGTGCAGATATGGGTCCTCGTAAAAGTCCGGGTCAATCCTGCCGTATAGGAGCGCGAGGCCCGCCGAATACGGGATGCTGTGGTCGGCGGTCTCGTGGGTCTGCGGTCGCCACTTGTCGGGTCCGTCGGCCATGATCTTGATCGCTGCCCGCGACACGTTGACGTTGACCTCGGCAAGCTCGTCCGGGTTCTTGACGAACGGTCTCGCTTCCACGGCGGCCTGTGCGACCGTCTGCGAGAACTGGCCGAGGGGAAAGCGCTTGGTGAAGGCGGCGTGGATGCCGAACGGCTCGCCGAATTGCGGCCAAGCGACCGGCTTGCGGCTCATGACCTTAAAGAAGCCGTAGCTTCCCTCGAACACCTGGTTTGGGCCCGTCATCCCTTCTTGTGCGAGCTGGACCGAGAAAATCGCCTTGCGGCAAGCGTCGGCCGCCGCATAGGCCTTCCAGTTCGAAAGCGCGTCGGACCGGCCCTGGCGCGTGGCGGTGTTGCCGCCGACCGTGATGCCGATCGCCTGCACCATCTGGTCCGGCGTCAGGCCCATGAGCCGGCCCGCGCCCACCACGGCCGCCATGCCGGTGACGGTCGTGTGGTCGATGCCGTGGACCGTATAATCGAACACGTCGGCGATCTTGCAATAAACCTCGTAGGCCAGGACGGTTGCGGTGATGAGGTCGCGGCCGCTCCGCCCTCCCACTTCGGCCGCAGCCAGCAGTGCCGCGATCGCGTCGCTGGGGTGGCCGGGGCCGCTCATCTGGCTCACGTAGGCGTCGTTGAAGTCGAGGTAGCGGATCATCACACCGTTGGCGAAGGCCGCCCGTTCGGGGCTTGTCTTGACGCCGCTGAACAGCACCGTCCCGGCCTGCTTCGCACTGACGTCGCTCGCAAGCTTCATCGCGATCCTGCTTGGCCCCGCCGCATAGCCGGCAAAGGCGCAACCGATCGTGTCGAGGATTGTCCGTTTTACGATCCGGACGACGTCCTGCGGCAGGGCTTCGTATCTCAGGCCAGCCGCATAGGAGGCGAGCGTCTCGGCAAGGGCTTGCGGCGCACCACCCGCAGCCGGGGCAGGGTCCCCGCTCTGCGCCAGCACCGGACGCGATAGCACGGAGGCAGCCAAGCCGGCCACGGCCACCTGCTGCAGGAAGCGGCGCCGCGCGGTGGAGGGCATCATGTTCAACTCACGACCAGAGCCACCGAAATCACCCATCCGTTGTCCTCCCTGTGTGTTGCCTGCAACCGGCTGTAGATCGGCTCCGAACATTGATCCCACCTTATTGAGCCGCCGATGATTTGGTAACGTGCAAGAAAGAGGCATCTGACCGGGGTCAATAGCCGGTTCTTAACGCTGACCCCGGCTGGGGGCCGAAATATTCAACCGATACAGTTGGTTGCAGCCATTATGGGTGGGGTCAAGCTGGCAGTCCAATCCACAGCAGAGCGGTCTGAAGGCACATTGGACCCTGCGAGGCCGAGGCTTTCTGGGCGACGTTCCTGAAGAGCCTGGTCCGCCGTGGCCTGCGCGCGGCGGCCGCCATGCGCCAGCGCTGGCCAAAGCTCGGCGTGTTCATGGGCGACAGCGAGCACGATGTGCTGGCCGACATGGGCTTCCTCGAGCAGCACCGGGCCAGGCTGCACAGCACGAACCCGTTGGAGCGGCTGAACGAGGAGGTGAAACGCCGTGCCGGCGTGGTGGGCATCTTTCCTTCGGAACAGTCGATCATACGCCTGAGCGGCGCCGTGCTGCTGGAACAAAACGACGAGTGGCAGCTCCAGCACCGATACATGCAGGCTTCCCATACTTGGCCCCAATACTTGTCGGCGAACGTCGCAATGGCCGCCTCCGCCGTCGCCCGGCCCAGCCCGGCGCGGTCCAAACCTCGCGCAGGTCGACCTTGGCCGCGGGCCGGACCGACTTGGGCAGCTTGTCCAAGACGTTGACGGTCTTGTGGAGGGTGCAGCGCCGGTGCCGGGTGGTCGGCGACACCTCGTCCAGCGCCTTCCAAGAGCCGAGTGCCCCATCGCCGTTCGCCAACTCGGGCGCGATGGCGAGACCGCGCGCTTTGAGATCAACCAGCAGCTCGCGCCAGCTTTGCGCACTCTCGCGCACCCCGCCGCTGGCCATTCCACCAAGCGATGCTTGGCGGAACCAGGCTCCGGGTCCGCCTCGCCCAGCGCGGCAGGATCGCCGACGTGAAGCGGATGCGCCCGGCGCCGACATCGCCAGCGCATCCAGCACTGGCACCCGGTCGCCGGCACCCCGGTCGCGCAGCTTCACCCGTTGCACCGCGACCAGGCCGATCCCGGTCTGCACCAGCCGCTCCGGACCGTGGCCGTGCCGAATCAGGCGCTCGCGCCCGTCCGGCAGCCGCATCTGCCGCATGGCGGCCAGGAACGCCTCGGCTTCCGCCTCGACCGCCTGCGCCAACAACCGGCGGGCACCGTCGCGCAGGACGGCCGTGAGCGGGTCGTCAACCGTATCGGGCTGACGGAGAGGAACAACGCTGCTGCTGCTCGACATGGCGTATCGGCTCCTTCGGGAGTTCAGGCAGGCCTTCACCCGCCTCG